>JACUUL010000092.1 GCA_014859345.1 Thermoleophilia bacterium | reverse complement strand
CCTGCCTTACAAGCAGGGGGTCGGTGGTTCGAGCCCGCCATCGCCCACCACCACTTATTACCTGCTAATACGGCACTATTTACTTGTCAGGTTGCCGTTGGTAAACATTCCCCTTCTCTCTTTCCCCACACTATTCCCCACATACACGCCAGATTTCAGAGTGAAAGGGAGGAAATAACATGACCGAAGAAACCGAACAATTGACTATCGAACGCGGTGCGAAAAGAACCAAACCGCCACGTTTCATAGTTTAGGAAGCTAATGCCCTTATAAGATTCCTCGAATTCTCCTCACCAGTTATGAATTCTGTATGATGATTTACTAGGAAATCGATCCAATAAGCTGCGTCTTTTGGCCGTCTGCCTTTTTTCCGGTTATCTTCTAATATTTCAGTAAAGAAGTAACGCGTCCGTGAAGTAAAATAATGAGTAACGTCGTTTCTCGCTCCCTTTCCGGGTCCCGCCTGAAGATCGCGGAATCTTCCCTTCTCAAAATTCTCAAGTGCTACGAAATCCTTATTCTTGCGTACAGCCAAATCTTTTTTTAAAAGTTCTTTTAGAGCGTTTGGAAAAGAGCATCTTGTCTCTAACTTCAGCTTGAAGGCTACATCAATCAGCAGCCCGATTCGATCCCAGCAACTGCCGGCAACTCTAATCCCATAATCAATGTTCATCCAGCAAAGTTGATCTGCCATGTTTGGCTCGCCACTGCGCTTACTAGTCTGAGCCATGAAAGGTTTATAAAAACTCGCAAGAGCAATTGCATACGCAAAATTGTCTGCCCGGATTCAACTCCCAAGTGCAACACGAGGTCGTTTTAAAGAGGCAAGCTGCGATAACGGATTTCAGTTTGCTCTGCCGGAAGAGAAGATTGAAGAACGAACGGATAGTTTAACAGCCTACATCAACTTTGTTGGTCCTCTGCAGGCAAGGCTGGGATCAAGGAGTATCAAGGTTTCCGCTTGTCAGTCTGCTTAAAAAATAAATTTTTCTCCTGCAAGACGGCTTTTTTTTGCTCATTTATGGGCGATGAGAAACATTGAAATTTCTTATAGTGGTGGTTGACAAATAATAATCAGCCCTGTAGCATAAACAATTGCTTTACCGCCACACTTGTTTTACGTAATTGATCAGCAGGAGAGGTTGGGCTTTGAAGAGTCACGGCTGGCTCATTAAACTCATGATGGGTTTACTCGCTTCGGTGTTCCTTTGGGCTGCTCCCACAGCCGTGGCCCAGGCCGAGCCGACTCCCGATTTCGAGGTTCGCCTCTTCTGTGAAGATGCCTACTGGGCCAGCTACAGCGATTACACCGATCGGGTGCTTACGGTTCCATACAACATCGGCAACGTCGGCACCGCTCCCGTCTACAACGTCACTCTGCAAGCTGCTTCGGCGACAAACTCCGTAAACTCCATTACCGGGATTCCCATCTGGATGGGCGATCTGGAGGCCGGGATTTGGAACTCCCTGTCGTTCAAGTGGTATGTGCCGTTTGGGGTGACCAGCTTCGTGTCCACCTTGACGGTCTGTTTCGACTGCGACCCCAATATCTGCGTGGGAGAAGTCGATGCGGATGACGGCGGCAGCCCGGATCCGTTATTTAATGGCGGCATTAATATAAAACCGGGCAGCTGCCCCAATTCCATCAACCTCGACAGCTCCGGCCGCGTGGCCGTGGCCGTGTACAGCTTCGATGACTTCGATGCCCAGGACATAATTGCCGGCACGGTTCTTTTCGCCGGTGCCGCGCCGGTCAAGTGGGGTCCGGAGGACGTCGACGGCGACGGCAGGCTCGACATGGTTTATCACTTCGAGAGGGAGAATCTTGAGCTGCAGCCGGGAGACAACAGGGCCTGCCTGAGTGCGCAACTCTCCGATGGCGGATCTTTCAGGTCCTGCGACATGGTGCGGCTGCTCGACTGATGCAGGCCTAAGCGGTTTTGGTTTTTAGATCTCTTCAACTGTAAGTTTGGACTGCCGGCCCGCTAGGAAAACAGGACGTACCGGGCCACCCGCGGCGCCTCGAGATATTCCCACCGGCCATCCGCTCCGCCGTGACGGGCTCCCGCCTCCAGATGGAGCATGGCGATGCCGCAGTCCAGGCGCTTGGAGACATGATGCGTATCATCCTGATCGTCCACAGAGACCACGATGCTTTCCTCCGCGACCTCGAACCGCCATGGCTGGCGGTTCAACGTTGAGGGAGCCAGCCGGGCCGCCTCCAGCGCCGGCGTCACCCATCCAGGCCATTTCTCACGGGTTAAGCCGCTCGTCAGATCGTCAAGGTTCAGGCGTGAACGTGCGCGGTGAAGCCTTTTTGGCTCCTTTTCCTTAAACTCATGGCTCAAGGCCTCGTAGCCCATGGTGATCACCGCCAGAACATCCTCATCAGCTTCCAGATCGACCACACGGGCCGCCGACTCTCTCCGGAACCGGCCGCCCACCGGGTCCCCAGTCCTCCGGCTACCGCTTCCAGCACCACCGCCCCGCCGATATATCCGCACCTCTCCTGGAAATCCGGCTCTCTCCCATCGCTGATGACGGCGGCAAAGGCGGGAGCGTCCAGCACTTTGCCGTACGAGCCCGCGGCGCCCTGGAGGATAACATCTACAGTCTCCCGGGAAACCATCACCCGGGCCGAAGCGCCTGAAAGCTCCTGCGCAACCCCGGACAATTGCCCCATCATATCGGGGCTCACGGGCTCGCCGGTGTAATTTCTGACGGAATGTCTTGTGGAAATTGCCTCATACCATTTTTCCACGGAAAGCAGCATGATTTCCTCCCGGTTATCAGTTTCTGGCCATCATTCATCGGCAGTGCCCCTAATCCTGTGGAAAAACAAAATGGCGTAGAATTCCGGGTGACGTAAACGTCCGAAAGGACATTAACC
>JACUUL010000043.1 GCA_014859345.1 Thermoleophilia bacterium | reverse complement strand
ACAAACTCTACCAACGCCTCCAGGACCCGGCGTTAATCCAGGATACCATGATAATCGATATCCGGGCGCTGGACGATCCCGATACGACCATTCATATCAGCTCGCCCCACGGCCACGTCAATCTGGGCACGCTGGACGAGCAGCAATATCTCGATACGCTGCCCACGGACCAGCTCATCGTAGTGGTCGGCGCCACCGGCCGGAAAGCCGGACAGGTAACGCCGATCCTCAGAATGCTGGGTTATGACGCCGTGACGCTACGCTCGGGCATGACTGCCTGGGCTCCTGTCCCCGACAGTCAACGAGTGCTGGATCAGATTACCGGAGCCGATTATCCCGTGGTCAGGTGAAACGATAAAGGCGCGGCACGCCGCACCGTGCGTAAGTAACCCGGAGTATTCAAGCAAGAGGGTTATCACCGCGCGGCCGCATCAATAAGCGGATAACAGTCTGGACCGGGCTTGTGGCCGGGACTCAGATCCTCAGAAAACGCCTGAGCGCGAGAGAGCTGCCAATCGACCCCAGCAGTATTCCGCCGCCCACGATCAGCCCTACCAGCCAGAGCAGCGGCACCGTCTCGGCTCCCAGAAAGGGCATCTGCGTAACTACGTTCTTTACGAAGAAGTATTCCACCAGCAAGACCAGGCCCAAAGCGCCGGTCGCGCCCAGCATGCCGGTCGTCATCCCCTCGATGATAAAAGGCCAGCGGATAAACGAGTTGGTGGCGCCCACCAGCCTCATAATCTCCACCTCGCGGCGGCGGGCGAAAATCGACAGGCGGATAGTGTTGGAGATCAACAGAACCGAAGCTACAGCCAACAGTGCGACGAATCCAGAGCCGCCAGCCAGCAGGTATTTGGTGGCCACCAGTACCCGCTCAGTGGTCTCGCCGCCGGTCTTGATGCCATCCACCTTATAAATGGTGGCCGAGGCCGTATGCGGAGCGGTTTCTGTACCGGATTGCCCGCGCATGACAGGAACCCTGTCTCCCTGGGGATCGCCGCTCACCCTCAGGATCTCTTCATCGATCCTTAAATAGGTCTTTTGATCGAACTTGATTCCCTCGCCCTGGGACACGACCATATAATTGTCGCTGCTGTCCATTTCGTCAGCCAGGGTGGATCTGACAGTCTTGTCCACGATGGGATCGCCATACAGGGAACTGGCGACGGCCTCGATCTTCTCCGGCTCTTTCAGCACTATCTGGTACGAAGCCGGCAGCGGGTTTCCGGACACAGCCTCAAGCATTTCCTCGCTGCCCTTTAACCTCTCCCGCATGATCTCCATGGCATCGTCCTTGCTTATGAATCTCAGCTCCCTGACCTCGGGCATGGCATCGATCTGCTCACCGAGCCGGTCGATCTCCTCCGGCGAAGCCGAACTGTCGATGAATAACTCAATCTCCAGCTTGCCCTTCACCGCCTTGGTAGCGGTTTGCAGATTTATGAAAATGAAAGTGCCAACCCCGAGGATGAACATGGACACCAATACCGTGACGATGGCGGCGATACTCATCACCCAGTTCCGCACCAGGGAATTTACGGCTTCGTTAAAGAAAAATCTGAACGGCATTACCGGTACAACCCCTTATCCTCGTCGCGGATTACGCACCCGTCTTCCAGCGCGATGACGCGTTTTCTCATCTTGTCGACCATCTCACGGTCATGCGTGGCCATCAGCACTGTGGTGCCGGTCCGGTTTATCCGATAGAGCAGCTGCATGATGCCCACAGAAGTATCGGGATCAAGGTTGCCGGTAGGCTCGTCGGCAACAAGCAGCGAAGGATGATTGACAAACGCCCGGGCCACGCTGACGCGCTGCTGCTGTCCGGCGGACAGCTCGTCGGGATAGTTATACATTTTGTCGCCCAGGCCCACCAGCTGCAGGATCTCGGGCACCTTGCGCCGGATGGAACGCGCTGCCTGGCCGGTCACACGCAGAGAGTAGGCTACGTTATCAGCCACCGTCTTGTTGGGGAGTAGTTTGAAGTCCTGGAAGACACAGCCGATGTTGCGCCGGTGGTAAGGCAGCGCCGAACGGCGCATGCGCTGCAGATTCCGTCCCGCCACCGTGATTGAGCCTTCATTCGGCTCGAACTCCTTAAGCAGCAGACGGATGAAGGTGGATTTGCCAGAGCCGCTGTGTCCCACAAGAAAACAGAACTCACCGCGCTCTATATGGACGCTCACATTTTCGAGGCCTTTGATATTGGGCTCGTATATCTTGCTTACATTTTCAAAAGTAATCACTCTGACTCCATCGTCATGACGCGGACGCAATACCGCGGTCCTGTCCGAACAGGGGGAAGGTTAAATGGGATATCGCAATGCGGGCGCCTGCCTGTGTTGCTGCCGGTTAACTGCTCCTGTTGAGCACCTGCCCGGCCAAGCCGGCCAAATGCTCGCTGGTCAGATGAAATTCTTCCAAAAGCTCCTCGGGTGTGCCGGATTTTCCAAACACGTCCCTGATACCCAGACGGCCTATCCGGACTGGACAATACTCGGTGGCCACTTCGCTCACCGCGTCTGCCAGGCCGCCGATGATGCTATGTTCTTCGGCAGTCACGGCGCAGCCGGTTTTGGCCAGACTGGCCGCAACGGTATCGACATCAATGGGTTTCAGTATACTGACATTTACCACTTCGGCGCTGATATCCCTTTTTTGCAGGATATCCGCTGCTTCCAGCGCTTTGGCAACCATTATGCCACAAGCGATGATGGAAATGTCAGTTCCTTCTTTAAGAACATCGGCACCTCCGCCCAGCGCTGCGGGAATCTCCCGATAGACGAAGGGGACCTTGGACCTGCCCGAGCGGATATACACAGGACCAGGATGCTCGTAACTCTCCATGACCGCGGCATACATCTGGTTATAATCAGCCGGCACAACCACCTTCATATGGGGCAGGATGCGCATGAGGCCGACATCCTCCACCGACTGGTGCGAGCAGCCGTCCTCGCCCACGGTGATGCCCCCGTGACTGGCGCAGATCCGCGCTTTAAGGCGCGGCTGGGCGATTCCCTGCCGCACCTGGTCAAAGGCCCGCCCGGTGGCGAACACCGCGAAAGTAGAAGCATAGGGAACTTTGCCGCCCACTGCCAAACCGGCGGCGATGCTCATCATGTTGGCCTCGGCCACGCCCACGTTGAAAAACCGCTCCGGGTACCGAGCCGCAAACAGCTTGCTCATGGTGGAACCGGCCAGATCCGCATCCAGCGCCACCACGTCCTCGTGGAGGCGTCCCAGCTCCAGCAGCGCCTCGCCATAAGCTTCGCGGGTGGCGCGGGGTTTGAGAGCAGTCGTCAATTCGATGCCTCCGCCGGCTCACCTGCCAGAGCCTCTGCCTGCGCGTTTAACTCGGCCAGAGCCTGCCGTTCCTGCTCGGGACTGGGAGCCTTGCCATGCCAGCCGGCTTCGTTTTCCATGAATGACACGCCCTTGCCTTTTACGGTGCGGGCGACGATCGCAACCGGACCGGCTACGGTTCTGCTCCACTGAAGGGAATCTATGACCTGCTCGAGATCGTGCCCGTCAATATCCCTTGACGTCCAGCCAAAGGCTTCGTATTTTGCGGCCAGCGGCTCAACGTTCATCACGTCACGCGTATGTCCATCTATCTGCAGGCCATTGACGTCTATGATGGCAGTCAGGTTATCGAGCCGGTACTGCGCCGCCGCCATGGCAGCTTCCCATACTTGTCCCTCCTGTGACTCGCCGTCGCCCAGCAGCGTGAATATGTGCCCCGGCAGGCTGTCCAGCCGCGTGGCCAAGGCCATGCCAATGGAGATCGAGAGCCCCTGGCCCAGGGAGCCGGATGATATCTCCACGCCGGTTGTCTTGTGCATATCGGGATGGCCCTGCAGGTGGCAGTCTATCTTGCGCAGGTTAAGCAGGTCTTCTGCGGGGAAATAACCGCTGCGGGCCAGAGCCGCATAGAGGACCGGAGCGCAGTGGCCCTTGCTCAGGATGAAGCGGTCGCGCTGCGGCCATTTGGGCTCAGCCGGCCGGTGATTCATAACCTGGAAGTAGAGCGCGGCGACTATATCCGCCGATGAGAGCGACCCGCCCGGGTGTCCGGATGCTGCCGCTGCAGTCATGCGGATTACGTCCTGGCGCAGCAGATTGGCCGTCTTCTCGAGATTAAGGATATCTTGCGGAATTACTGCCTCCGGATGGTCGCCGCGGAAGTTTGTCACACTGTAATCGCGTGCAGGCGATCCCCGCCCTGTGCAAGGATTATCTAATGAAACGGTGCAGTGTGCAAGAAGAGCGCTGAAAGGAGCCGGCGCCGGCGCGAGGCGAATCAACCCTCACGCACTCAGGCCGCGCGGCAGTAAAACCTTAAAAGCTGGCGCTCACATCCGTCCGGCCTCTCCCGGATAGAGCCCGGTTACCTCGTCCGATTGCCAGTATTTTCTGGTATCGATTTCCATGATGGTGAGCCTGCCCCACCAGCCGGCGCCGGTGTCCATGCGCCATATGTTGTCGCTGCCGCCAAAATTAAGCGGAGCCGCGGTGCCTTCACTGATGGTGGGCGAATGGCCAACGTATACCTCCTTGTACCCGGGCACGCCGGTCAAATGGCCGAACATGCGGCGGTCCCAGACGATTAGCTCTTTATCCTGCTCGTCAAGAGGCACATCCGGTTCGATGCCGCCGTGCACGAACAGGCGGTTCTCCCCATCAACATGATATAGCCGGGCGCTGGCCAAAAAGGAAAGATGATCGGTTTTGCTATGCCGCCATCCGGGTCTTTCATACGCCTCGATAGTTGCCCGGCCGCCCTGCTCCAGCCATATCGTCGGCCGACGATCGTACAAGAGCCATTCGATGGCCCACATGTCGTGGTTGCCCAGCAGATGGATCAGGTGGTCGATTTCCATCAGCGCCTGAACCGATTCCGGTGACTGAGACCAGCCGTCCACGGCGTCGCCCAGGAAAATAAGCCTGTCCCGGGCTGGATTGAATCCGCTGCGATCGAAGCACTGGAGGAGCGCCCTGTATGCTCCGTGGATGTCGCTGAGGACCAAGGTTCTCATGGTTCCCGCCGGGAACCTGGGGCAACCTCTCAGCAGCCGGGTTCCCCGGGATGATCGCAGCAGCGCTGCCGCTTCTTGATCTTGATCCACTCATTGCCGGCCGCCACTTTCAATTTCTGAAAGAAGGGGAAATCAGACTCGCGCCAGTTGATGATGCTGGCCCGCAGGCCGCGGGGCCGGGGGTTATGATGATGGTGGTGGCGCTGGCGTGATTGTCGATGATGGTCACCCATGTAAAAATTTATACCCCGTGGCATGATTTTTCAGACCGCGGACAACCCGGTACAATAATCGCATGGGGAAACTCCTTGTGTTTCTGGGGCTGGTCATTGTGCTGGTGGGAGCGATTTTGATCCTGCTGGAGCGCTTCGGTCTGCCACGCCTCCCGGGGGACATCGTCATCGAGAGGGAAAAATTCACGGTTTACATCCCCATAGCCACATCGATCATCATCAGCATCGTGCTCACGGTCCTTCTCTTTTTTGTAGTCAGGCTGTTCAGGTGACTTTAACGCGATGATCTGACGCGATGATCTTTCGTTCTCCCGGGGCATGCCTGGGACGGCCCGCTTTTACGGCGATTCCTGGCCAAAAAGGCATGGAGAAGCGAAACAGCGACCGCTCCCGTTAATCCCAGCAACAAGTCCGACATTGTGTCATTCAGACCCAGTTGCGTGTGTGTTCCGAAGACATTGTCCGCCGTCCATTCGGCAAATTCCCAAAAAACGGCCACCATGGTGGTAAGCGAGATCGCCATCAGGGCAACGGTGAGTCCGCTCATCTTCCCGAATATGCGGTCAGATTCCCTGCCGGTAAACGCGGAGAGGAAAAACAGGGCCATGGCGAAGCCACCGGCAAGGTGCATCAGGTCGCTCACCCAGGGGAACCGCCCGTAGATCGTGATGATGAATAAAAAGTGCGCCCCCAGCACCAGAACCGGACCGAGAGCGGCCCTGCGATACACTAGATAAAACAGGATCCTCATGACGTCGCGCGGATGTCTTTCGCGAAGCGCGCGATCGGGCGATTATTGCCACTGTCCGGCTTCCCCGGAATTTCTTTCTTGTCAACCATGTCCATCCTGAGACAGCTCCAGAACCGTCAGCTGGCCTTTTTTGCGGCGATGAAGATCAGTTGCCATTATGTTCGCGATTATCCATGGCAAATACATTTTATAAGGAATGGCAGAGAGTCGGGCCGGGAAAATCAGGGAGAGCCGGGCCGGGACCGGATGCAACCCTCCGCTTTTTCATATATGCAGAAAAGGCGTCCGGACTGTTTCAGCGGCGGCCCATTGGCTTGCCGGCAAGAGCATTCAGCAGCAGGAGGAGGAGCACGGCGCCCACCGTTGCGGTGCCAACCCTTCCCAGAAAGCTCTGGGGAGCGACGTCAATAAGCGCAAAGAGATAGCCACCGATGATGGCGCCGATTATCCCCACGACGATATCCATAAGGCAACCGAATCCACCGGCCCTGGTGATTATCCCCGCCAGCCACCCCGCTATCAGTCCTATGATTATGAAAGTCAGCCAGTCCATGCGTGTCTTCTTTCGCTATATCCGGCCGGCATCCTGCTTGCCTCAGATCCCATCCCCCGCTGGCACTTCTTTTGCGGAAATCAAGGCCCTCATCTTTGTTGTTCACGAGGCGCGTCGTTGCGCAGACGCACGGTCCTGACCGGAAATGGTATCTCGATGCTCTCGTCCTCGTAACGCTTGTGCAGCTTCTTCAGGAACTCATGGGTAACGGGAAAGCGGTCCGAAAATTCCTGGATGCGCAGGATTACGGAAAAATTTATGCTGAAATCGGCAAAGGTGTGATAACGGATAAACGGCTCGAATTCGCTGACGGCTCCCTGCGTTTCCCTTAATACCTCCCTGGCCGTGTCAATCGTCACCTGTTCGACTTTGTCCAGATCGCTGTCATAACTTACGGCCAACTGAATGACGATCGACATCTCCTGCTCCATAGTGGTGTAATTTTTGACGATCGAGGAAGCCAGCATCGAATTGGGAACTATGATGATGTTGTTGGGCATGGTTCTGATCTGGGTATTCCGCCAGTTCACATCCATCACGTACCCGTCTATCTCCTCGCCGACTTTTACATAATCTCCGGGCTTGACTATTTTTGAGGCAATGATATGGAAGCCGGCAAACAGGTTGGAAAGGGTGTCTTGCAAAGCCAGCGCCACCGCCAGACCGCCGATGCCAAGGGCTGTCAGCATGGGGGTTATCGAGACTCCCAGGGTCTGCAGCAGCACCAGCAAGCCCAGCGCGATGACCAGCAGCTTCGCCAGGTTGGCAAAAAGCGATGTAGACGGCAGCGCTCCCCCGGTTCTGTCGGAGTAGAGGTTGATGAATCCGGCGATGATCCGGGCCAGCACCCATGCGACCGACAGAACCGCGATTACGAGCAGGGATTTGTCGATTATGGCGCCCAGGCCTTCCTCCAGGGGAGCGCTCAAACGCGCCAGGTAGGCTCCCAGCAGGAACGGCCAGAGGATGGCCATGCCGTTTAAAGAGACAGCGATGACATTCGCGCCCCTCCAGCCCGTTCTGTCCGCCAGCTTCCTGAGCCTCCTGAGAATGATCAGCTCCGCCAGCAGGCCGGCAAGGATTCCTCCCAGAAGAAATATGGCCGGCAGCAGGATCTGCCTGTCAATCAGCATGTCAAATTCCATATCCGCCTCGCCTTGACGCTGGAGATTGTTTTATTAACGCAATCTCGCTGGCCAGTTTTATCTGACGATCTTCGAGATGTTCTGCTCCAGGATGTCCTCGGCGCCCTTCTCCTTGAGCCTGGGGATGATCACGTTCACCTCATCCTTCTCGACAACAGTGGTGATCTCGAAATAGTCAGAATTATAGAGAGGAGCCACTGTGGGCCGCTTCATTGCCGGCAGCATATTCACTACGTCGTCGATCTTCTCCTTGGCCACGTTCATGGAAAGCAGCACCCGGCCGCGGGCGTCGATGACTCCCAGCAGCAGGGTACGGATCTCTTCCATCGCCTTGCGCTTGTCGGGATCTTCCCAGGAGGCCTTGTTGGCAATTAATTTGGTGGTTGATTCCATGATCGTGTCCAGAATCTTGAGGCGGTTGCGCCTCAAGGTGGAACCAGTTTCAGTCAGATCGACAACCACGTCCATGAGCTCGGGCACCTTGGCTTCGGTGGCGCCGTAGGAGTAGAACACTTCCACCGGGATCCCCATATTCTCGAAATATTTTCTGGTTATGTTGGGGAACTCGGTGGTTACCCGGCTGCCTGGCGCAATGCCGGATGCCTTTTGAACCGGCGATTCCTCGGGTACAGCGATTACCATCTTCATTACGCCTGTTCCAGTCTTGGCGTACGGCATATCAGCGATCTCGACCACGTCTGCACCAGACTCGGTGATGCAGTCAAACCCGGAAACGCCCAGATCGAAGTAGCCTTCCTCGATGTACTTTGGTATCTCCTGCGGCCTGAGTATCTTCACGGCGCTGATGCGCTCGTCAGCGACGGCGACAGTATATTCCCTGGCGCTCCGTTTCACCGCCAGATCCGCATCTGCGAACAGCTGGAGAGTCTGTTCCTGCAGGCTTCCTTTGGGCAGCGCGATTTTTAGCAATTAAAACTCCTTGTCCGGGTGTTTGTACCGGCCATGATTATCAGGCATGCCAGGCGATGCTTCCTTCCCTGATAACCGCGGGTTCAGTTTATTAAAAAGTCAACGCGCATGGGAGAGTTTTTTACGCGCTTCCCGCCCGCTTCACCAGAAACTTGTGGATTAAGTCATCAATATCGCCATTGAGAACGGCCTGGGTGTTTCCTGTTTCGTATCCGGTGCGATGGTCCTTGACCATCTGGTAGGGCGCCAGCACATATGAGCGTATCTGGCTGCCCCAGGCGATCTCCATCACCTCGCCGCGCTCCTTTTCCATCTCCTCGGCCCGCTGTCGCTCCTGCATCTCGAGGAGCTTGGCCTTCAGCAATTTCATGGCGGTGTTGCGGTTTGTGATCTGAGACCGCTCATTCTGGCATTGCACCACAACACCGGTTGGCAAGTGGGTGATGCGGACGGCCGAATCGGTTTTGTTGACATGCTGGCCCCCGGCTCCGCTGGCCCGGTACGTCTCGATCCTGAGATCCTTCTCATCAATCTCGACCTCCACGTCTTCCTCCACGAGAGGGCTGACTTCCACGGCGGCGAAGCTGGTGTGACGGCGGTTGGCCGCGTCAAAGGGCGAGATGCGAACCAGACGGTGCACGCCCCGTTCGGCTGACAGCAGTCCATAGGCATTTTCCCCATGAAATGTCACCGTGGCGCTCTTGATGCCGGCCTCGTCGCCGCCCGTGGCTTCGTTGATTTCCGTCTTAAAGCCCCGCTTGTCGGCCCAACGCAGGTACATGCGAAGCAACATCTCCGCCCAGTCCTGCGATTCGGTGCCGCCGGCGCCGGGATGAATGGTAAGTATCGCGTCGCGGTCGTCATACTCGCCGCTGAACAGCCTTTCCTCTTCGAGGCGAGAAAGATCGACCAGGGTGTGATTAAGCGATTCCCAGGATTCATCGAGGAACTCGGCCGCGGTTATGGAGTCATCCCGCATCGCCTCGCTGGCCAGCTCCACGGCAGCCTGAGCGTCATTTACTTCCGATTCGATGTGGAGATACCGGTCCAGGCGGCGTTTGGCGCGCCGGTGCTCGGAACTTACCCGGGAAGCATTTCGCTTATCGGCCCAGAAGTCAGGCCGTTGCATCCGGGACTCATAGCCGGTGACCTGTTTGCTTAAGAAAGCGGGGTCAAAGATAATCACCGAGCCATTCGAATTTAGCCCGGATCCGGGAGAACAGTTCCTCGAGCTCCTCGAGAGTATGAATCGGTTTGGTGTTCGACGCGGGTTTCTTTGTCATCAAGCAGTGGTTCGTTTTCCTGACGACATATTCTACACTATTTGGTTGCTTGCAGGCCTCAGACTAATTCCTTGACGGTCTCCGTGAGCCTTTCGCCGGTTTCCTGAATTCCTTCCCGGGATCGAGAAATCAGCTGCCTGGCCGAGTTCCTGTTGAGCATCAATATCATCAATACCGCGGCGGCTCCGATGACGGCTCCGATGAGCATGCCGGCCACCATCACTTCCGCATATTGCTTTTTTCTGCTTTCTTCATCGTGGTCCGTATGATGACGGGCATGTTCTTCCGCGTATTTCTCCTCATGCTTCTTTTTGTGTTTTTCGCCGTGTTTCTTGTCATCCTTGTCCTTGTGCTTCTCCTTGTCCTTGTGCTTCTTTTTATGATCGTTCATTTCTGCTCCTGAATGAATTAACGGCGGTTGTTTAACGCCTGTTCAGAACTCTGGTACGCCGTGCGCGGGTTGGCATGAAGATTATATTGATCAAGGCGACTATGCCCCAGGCTACCAGCAGATAAACGATCATCGCGATCACGGATGAGAACTCGAATACACTTCCGTTCACTGCTGGAGTTCCCAGTATGCCAAAAAAGGGAGCCACAAACGGATAGGAGATGTTGTAGATAAAATCCACGAATCCGCTGTCCGGGTTCGCTGCCAGGAGCTTGAGCAGTACCCGAAAGCCGATGATAGCGACTATTATCCCGGCGATCAGCCAGACCAGGCTGGTTATCTTGAATATGACATTCTCCCGCTCCGCGGCCCGGTCTTCCGAAACCTCCTCCAGGCCCTCTTCGTCAACATCTGTTCTTTCATATTTTTCTCTACTCCAGTTCATCTTTACCTCCATGGACGATTCTTGCTTATATATGGTTATTGCCTGGGGGCTTCACCGACATAGCCGCCATTCCCCCCAAATCTTTAGAATATGCCTCCTCTTTTTTGTAACCTGTATCATGGGCATCATTCCTGATTGTTTCATTCACCGTTGAGGGCTTGATTAAACCTGTCCGAAAGCCAGCGGGATGGGACTGATTGCCGGATTTCCCTGGCGGCGCGTCAAGCAACGGTACAGCCTCTCCTCGAAGGCAGCACCCCGTTGATCTTCTTCCACGTTAAGAGATTGTTTTTCCCGGGAAAGCGGGAAGCATGGCAGGCAGGAGAAAAATAGAGCCGAATGACCTGGGCATCGACCCTAAAAAGCAGCCTGGTCAGGCCGCTTGCCGGATTTTTGAGCAATCAACAATCATTTCTTCGTCCATTCGCCCTGCCTGTCTTTCTTGTATTTGTCTTTTACGGCCGCCCAGGCCACTTTGTGCGACGTCTGTTCCTGGGAGGATTTCCCCCGCCTTTTCTGCGGATCCTCGTACTGTTTCATGGCGCTGTTGAAGGCTTTCCGGTAGATGGTCTAGGCGCCGCCGGGAAGGTTGCTTTTTACTGAATCGGGCAGTTCCTTGTTGGTCCTGTATGGCATGATTTGCCTCCTTTTTCCTATCTCCTTTTTCCAGCTCTTCCCGTTTGGCAGATTCTTACTGTCAACTGAATTATCTTCCGTCACCCTGTGATCCCTTTTTTTGGAAGGGCCAGCCCGTTTGAGGTCTCGGATTGCCGGAGCCTGGATGACCGATCCCTTGTAGTCGAATCGCGATCCGTGGCAGGGACAGTCCCAGCTTCTTTCCGCGTCGTTCCAGTGCAGCCGGCATCCCAGATGCGTGCAGGTCAGAACAACGGATGTGGTTTCTCCACTTTCGTCCCTGAAGATGCCGATTTTCCTGGCGCCGGAAGATATTACTTCAACCTGGCCGCAATCGAGTTTCTGCCGATGAGCCAGCGACAAAAACCGTTTGGCGTACTGGACGCCGACATTCGCGTTATATTTCACGAATTTTTTTGTCGAGACCCTGAATTTGAACCGGCCCGGATCGAATAGCGCCGCCAGGCTGTTATGCCTGCCTTCGATCAGGTCGGCAAGCAATGAAGCGGCTACGGTGCCGCCTGTCATTCCCCACCCGTTAAACCCGGTGGCCAAAAGGATTTTGGAGCCGGCCTTTTGCCTGCCGACATAGGGAATTTTATCAACCGTGCTGTTATCCTGGGTCGACCACCTGTGCAAGATATCTTTGACGTCGAAATGCCGCCGGATATGATCCTCGAGCCGGAGAAAATATGCCACTGCGTCAGGCCTTTCCTGGCCGGTTTTATGAGCCCCGCCGCCAGCGATGATTACGTCCTTTTCGCTGCTGCTGTAAGGACGCAGCGAGTGCTCGCTGCCGCCGGCTTCGTAGAACATGCCCGGGGGCGCCCCGCCGCCCGTCCGGGCCGCCAGCACGTAACTTCGCCGGGCCTCCATTTGACTAAAGAGCAGGTTTCTGTCCATCACAGGAAAGTGAGTGGCGATGACCAGGTGCCCGGCCCTGACAATCCCCCGATTCGTTTTTATGACGCACGGATTTCCCTCCTGCGCCTTCTCCACCCGGGTGTGCTCAAACACGTGTGAGCCATCGCCAGGTATGCTGTCCGAAAGGACCCTCAGGTAGCGAAGAGGATGGAACTGGGCCTGATTTTCAAACTTCACGCCTCCGGCCGTGTCGAAGGGCAGGGGAACATCGTCAACAAACTCGGCAGGCAGGCCAAGTTCTCGGGCTGCTTCGGCCTCTTGCCTCAACCTGTCCGCCTGTTTTCCAATTCTCGAGTAGACATATGATTGAGTCCTGAAGAAATCACAGTCAATCCCGTGATCTTCAACCAGCGACTCGATGGTGTCTATCGCTTCCTGGTTAGCCCGCCCATAGGCGAGCGCGCTGTCCTCTCCGAAAGCGTCCAGGAGATACCTGTAGATCAGGCCATGCTGGGAAGTGAGCTTGGCCGTCGTGTGCCCGGTAACCCCGTTCAATACCGCGTCCTTCTCCAGGATCGCGACCGTAAATCCACGCTGCTTGAGCAAATAGGCGGCAGTTATCCCCACTATGCCGCCGCCGGCTATGGCTGCGTCCACTTCGACAGTTTCCGATAAATGATGGTATGGGGAGGAGGGCGCGGTTTCTATCCAGATCGGGATGTTCTTTCCGTGCAGGAGGTGGTGTCTGTCCGATGGCTGCATCGCGCATCCGTCCTTCTCTCAAAGAGTGGCGCTCTTCTACCCTGAAAATGAGTAAATAAACGCTGGTCTGGAGAGGGCGGGAGCGAATCATCCGGAACATGACGAAAAATCCTTGCCGCCAACGCCGCGTCGATCATTCAAGCTCATGAATGCGCCAGACCGTGAGCCATGCCAGGGCAATCATCGCCTCAAAGACGCCCTCCAGCACATAGATCCGCGAAATGTCACCCCCCAGTCCATATATCAAATCCACCAGGGCCAGAACCAGGGCGGCGCCAAACCCGAGCATGGCCGTTTCCCGCACCAACCTTCTGCGGCCTGAGCCTGTCAGCAATATGATACCGATGGCGATCAGCAGGGCCCCGACTGTTTTTACCAGCCAGAGGTCCTCCTTGGGGCCGGTGACCGCCTGGAAACTATCTATGTGGACGATTGGCCAGACACCCGTAATGAAGTAATACAATCCCTGGACAAAGGCTAAGGCTCTCGCAAACATCACGACATCCCGGATCAAGACGAGACTCGGCTGATTTGAGAGCTCTTTACCCGATCAGCCGATTTTTATGTAATCAGGATTAAGAGGTAGCGCCGGGTTGGCCGGTTTTGCGGCGCTGGGAGGGGCGGTGGCGGAGAAAAAGGGAGATACTTACACCCCGCAGCACTTTTTGTATTTCTTGCCTGAGCCGCAGGGGCAGGGCTCGTTGCGGCCGATCTTGTTGGATTTCATCTGGGTGACGACCGGCGCGCCTCCCCCTTCTCTTCCCGCCTGGCCACCTGACGCCGCCGCGGCCGCGCTGGCTCCGGCCGCCGCCCCGCCCGCGCCGGCTGCCGCCGGGAGGCGGGAGGCGGTGCCATCGTCGTAGCTATACTCAAGCTCACGCTCGCGGCGGGCCTGCAGCTCGTCGTGCGGCACTCGGCTCATGTGGAAGATGGTTCTGACAAAATCCTCCTTGATTGAGCCGAGCAGCTCCTGGAATATCTTGAAACCTTCCGACTTGTACTCGACCAGCGGGTCCTTCTGGGAGAGGCTGCGCCAGTGGATACCCTCGCGAAGGTAATCCATCTCGTAAAGGTGCTCGCGCCAGCGGTTATCGATGACTCCCATCATGACCACGCGCTCCAGCTCGCGCATATGCTCTGACGAAAAATCCTCCTCCTTGCGGCGGTACTGGTTCCGGGCATCGTCCAGCACCAGCTCGACCAGATCGTCCTGGCTGATATTCTCGATGTCGACATCGTCCCGGCTGAAAGATATTTCGTAAAATGATTTAAGGGTCGTCAGCATGGTGTCCCAGTCCCAGTCCTCCGGATATGCGTCTCGCTCGCAATAGGTTTCCACAGTGTCCGCGAGGACCGCAGCGATTATCTCCTGCACGTCCTCGCTTATGTCGCCGCCCTCCAGTATCTTGCGGCGCTGGTCGTAGATCACCTCGCGCTGCTTGTTCATGACGTCGTCGTACTCCAGCACCCGCTTGCGGATCTGGAAGTTCTGCTGCTCCACCTTTCGCTGGGCGTTCTCAACAGTCCTGGTCAGCATCTTGTGCTCCATGGGGGTGTCCTCGTCCGCGCCCAGCTTCTCCATAATATTGTAGATGCGGTCTCCGGCGAACAGCCGGATGACATCATCCTCGGCTGAGAGATAAAAGCGCGAGGCGCCGGGGTCGCCCTGGCGGCCCGCCCGGCCCCTGAGCTGGTTGTCGATGCGCCGGCTCTCGTGACGTTCGGTGCCCAGCACGTACAAACCTCCCTGATCGACCACGCCCTCGCCCAGCTTGATGTCGACGCCGCGGCCTGCCATATTGGTGGCGATGGTCACGGCCCCCTTCTGCCCGGCGTCCTTGATGATGTCTGCTTCCTTGTCGTGGTGCTTGGCGTTCAGCACCGAATGGTCTATGCCACGGCGCCTGAGCATCTCGGATAGATGTTCGCTTACCTCCACTGAGACCGTGCCCACCAGCACTGGCTGGCCCCTCTCGTGACAATCGGCGACGTCTTCGACCACTGCTTTGTACTTGAACTTCTTGGTCTGGTAGATGAGGTCGTTGCGGTCATCCCGGACCATCGGACGGTTGGGCGGTATGGACACCACTTCCAGTTTGTAGATGTGCCTGAACTCATCCGCCTCGGTGGCAGCCGTGCCGGTCATGCCGGCCAGCTTCTCGTACATGCGGAAATAGTTCTGAAGGGTGATGGTGGCCAGGGTCTGGTTCTCCTCGCGGATGCGCACCTTTTCCTTGGCCTCGATGGCCTGGTGCAGCCCCTCGGAATAGCGGCGGCCCTCCATGATGCGGCCGGTGAACTCGTCCACGATGAGGACCGATCCATCCTTGACCATGTATTGCACATCGCGCTTGAACAGGGAGTGAGCCCTGAGCGCCTGCATCAGATGGTTCACCAACTGCCCGTTTCTCGACTCGTAAAGGTTTTCAATGCCCAATGCTTTCTCCACCTTGGCTACGCCTTCTTCCGTGACCGCCACGGTACGGTGTTTCTCGTCCACCTCATAATCCTGTTCCGGCCTGAGCATGGGGACGATTGAGGCAAACTGGTAGTAGGTGGAGGCGGCCTCTTCCGGGGCGCCGGAGATGATCAGCGGCGTGCGAGCCTCGTCTATGAGGATGCTGTCCACCTCGTCCACGATAGCGTAGCCGTGGCCGCGCTGGACCATGTCCTCGGTACGGATGGCCATGTTGTCCCTGAGATAATCGAAGCCGAACTCGGAGTTGGTGCCATAGATGACGTCGGCGGCATATGCCTCCCGCCTCTCGGGGGGGCGCATGCTGTCCTGAAGCACTCCCGCCCTGAGGCCCAAAAGATTGTAGACGGGGCTCATCCATTCGGCGTCGCGGGCCGCCAGGTAATCGTTGACCGTGACCACGTGGACCGCATTGCCGGTGAGCGCGTTCAGGTAAACCGGGAGGGTGGCGACGAGGGTCTTGCCCTCGCCTGTCTTCATCTCAGCGATCTTGCCCTCGTGCAGAATGATACCGCCCATAATCTGGACGTCGAAATGTCGCATGCCCAAGCTGCGCCGTGATGCTTCCCGCACCACAGCGAACGCTTCCGGCAGCAAGTCGTCTACGGCTTCTCCGTTTGCCAGGCGTTGCCTGAAATCGGCCTTTTTTGACAGCAGATCCGGATCGCTCAAGGCCCGCATCTGTTCTTCAAGAGCCGAAACAGACTCGACCCGCGTTTCCAGGTTTTTCAGTTTTTTGCCTTCGCCGCTGCGAAGGACTTTCTCAATGAACTTAGGCATAACCAATGATTATTCTAGCAAACCGCGGGGCGGATATGAGGGATGATTCGAAAGGGCGCCGGAAAGCATTGTCGTCCTGAAGCGGCTTGTGATCACGGCCCCGGCGAATCCTGCGGACGGGCAGGCAAAGCTGTCTCCAATCCCTTTCCGGAACGACTGTGGAATGCCCCGGAGCGCTCTGATCACTTCGGTTCTATCAGGCCGTAGTTGCCGTCCCGGCGGCGGTAGATGACATTGGTGTCGTTGGACTCGGCGTTGCGGAAAACGAAAAAATCATGGCCGATGAGCTCCATTTGCAGAGCCGCCTCTTCGGGCGCCATCGGCTTGATGCCAAACTGCTTGGTCTTGACGATCGTGGGACCGGTCTCGGGCTCCTCTTCCTCCTCCGCCTGCAGGATCTTGGCCATTTCTCGCTCCGCTGTTTCCGGTGGGAGGCTGCCCCGCACGTGCGCGTTATGGCTGACCAGCTTGCCGCGGAATTTCCTTACCTGACGGTTGAGCTTGTCCGCCACCAGATCGATGGATGCGTACATGTCGGATGAAGCGCCCTTGGCCCTGAGCACCGGGCCCTTGGTGAAGATGGTGACCTCGGCCACCTGGTTTTCAGCAATACTGGGGTTCTTCTCGCAGAAAAGCTCCACTTCCATGGTGCTGGCGCTGTTCAGGTTCTTGCCCAGCTTTACCAGTTTTTCCTCCACATAAGAACGGAGCGCTTCGGTAATGGCTATATTTCGTCCCTTGACCTGTAGATTCATGTTCGTCCTTCCCGCTGGTATTTGCGTCGATTTCGTTCAGGTTGTCGAGCTCGATTCCTGGCGCTTGACGGTCCTCGCGAACGTCCACACATAAACATCTACCCCCAAACCTTCCCGAATCATTCCGGCACATTCGGCCGCCGTGGACCCGGTCGTGTAGACGTCGTCGATCAGGACCACGCTACCATCCAGGCGCACATCCGGTTTGAGCGAAAAACTCCCAATTAGATTCTTCCTCCGCTGATCGAAATCAAGCCTGTTTTGGGGCGTGGTGAGACGATGTTTGGTGAGGATGTCCCGCAGCGGCACTTCAAGGCGGCGGGAGAGCGCTCGGGCATACATTCCTGCCTGATTGTATCCACGGCTTACCAGTTTTGAGCTGTGCAGGGGTACTGAG
>JACUUL010000091.1 GCA_014859345.1 Thermoleophilia bacterium | reverse complement strand
TGTTTCGGCTTGGAGTAAACGACCGGGTTCAGCCCTAGATAGATGGCCGCATTGGGGTATGATGTAGGGGTAGAAAGGAGAGAACCCACTCTTCATCACCCGCAGAAGGTTCACGAAAAGCAGGTTCTACACCGTCCTCGCTCTGATACTACCATACTTACGACGGCCAACACAAGATACACAGATAACAGATAGCCTCACCGAGTGCCCCTCGTGTGGCGGGAAGGTCCATGGACATGGGGCGCGCCCGCGTCAAGCCAAATCTACCGAAGGGGACACGCAGTGCCAAGTCCGCCGGTTCTACTGCATTGAATGCAAAACCTCTTTCACGCGCCTGCCGGACTTTCTCCTCCCGCACAAGCAGTATGTAGCTGCAGAGATTGAGGGCGTTTTGCACGACTTCGTTAACGGCGACAAGCCCATCGCTTCGTCTTCGAAAGCTGATATCCGTACTCAGCGGCGCTGGTGGAACGAATTCGGCAGCAAAATGCAGCAGTGGGTCGGCTTATTGGAATCCCGCGCTTATGAAGTGCTGGATCAGGTACCCAGCCTGTTCCGCCAATCTAATCCGTTGAAGAGGCTGGAAGAAACCCTGTCCCACCTGCCGGCTTTGCCTTCATGGTGGTCGGTCCTCATAAAGACCCTGTGGTGGCTGAAAACTTCCCACCCATTTTGCCTCGCCAGGCCGCCATAGCCTGTCCTACACTGGTGTCAAATCCGAAAACAGGGGGTTAACACCAGTGGAAAAGCAAGGGTTAGACCGATTAAGGGAAGAAGGGCTGCGCCGTTACCGGATAATTGCCCCGCTGCTGGAAGAGGGCTTAGCGGAATGCGAGAAGCGTCATATCCGGCGGTTCATCCGCAACCGGGAAGGGCTTTCCGAAAGGACCTTACGCCGCTATGTAGCCGATTTTAAGCGGGGCGGTTTTGATGCCCTGCTGCCCAGGGAGCGCAAAGACAAAGGAGCCTGTAAGGCGATTCCACCGCAAGCCTTGGGACTGGCCGCCGAACTGCGGCGGGAGTTACCAGGGCGCAGTGCCGAAAGGATCCAGCAGCTCCTGGTGAGTGAAGGTTACAGCATCGCCCGCTCGACATTGGAACGACACCTGCGGCAGCAAGGATTGAGCGGCCGGGAGATTAAGACCGAGCAGAAGCAGGTAGCCAGCCGGCGCTTTAACCGGGTGGGACGGAACACCTTATGGCAGGCTGATCTGAAATACGGCCCTTACCTGCCTGATCCCGACTGTATTGGGCGAAAGACGCGGACGTATCTGTTGGCCATGATCGATGACGCCACCAGGCTGGTGACGCACGCTGAGTTTTACGATAGCCAGAAACTGCCGATACTGGAGGACACTCTACGCAAGGCCGTTATAAAGTGCGGATTACCCGACAACATGTACGTCGATCAGGGCAAGATTTTTATCTCACAGTGGCTGCGACTGGCTTGCGCCAAGTTGCGCATCCGGCATGTAGCCGCGAAGCCGTACAGCGCTCAATCGAAAGGTAAAATCGAGCGCTTCAACCGGACAGCAGATGAGTTCATCCAGGAAGCCAATCTGGAAAAGCCCCAAACGCTGGAGCAGCTTAACGGGCTCTTCCGGGCCTGGCTGTCGGAAGGCTACAACCACCGGGAGCACTCAGCACTGGCTGGCAAGACCCCGGCACAGGCCTTTGCCCAAGACGGCAAACCTTTGAGATTCCCCAGCCCGGAAGCCTTAAGGGAGGCTTTCCTCTGGGAGAAGAGCCCCAAGGTAGACAAGGCCGGCTGCATTTCTCTGGCAGGCTTGCGCTACGATGTGGGCGTTGAGTATATCCGCAAGCGGGTCCTGGTGCGCTATGATCCCTTTGACCTGTCTGTGGTTGAAATTTGGCATGGCGGCGAGAAGAAGAGGCTGGTCTCGCCGATTAACATCGGTGAATACAACCAGAATGTGAAAAAGCCGGTTGAGGAACTCGAGAAAGCCAGCCAGTCCAGGCTTCTGCGCCTCTTTGCCAGCGAAAGCAAGAAGAGGCTGAAGCAGCAACTGGGAGCCTTTCGCCTGAGCGAGGAGGGAAGCGACAATGTTTGAGGCCTATTTCGGATTTGTCGGAACCCCTTTCTCACGAGATATGTCTGTCAACCACCTGATGGAAACGGAAAGCAGTAAGGAACTCCAGGGACGGCTGAACTATGTGGCCCGGGTCCGGGCGTTCGGGGTCTTTACCGGCGACGCCGGTACCGGTAAAACAACCGCCATTCGGAAATTCAGCCAGGGACTGGATTCCAACAGGTACCGTGTACTCTATCTATCGGATTCGGCTCTGACACCCCGGAACTTCTACTGGGAGACTCTGCATGAGCTGGGTTACCAGCCGAGATTCTACCGGGGTGACGCCAAGCGGCAGTTGCAGAAAGCGCTGGCAGTGCTAACCGACAATGAGAAGAAGACTCCAGTAGTCATAGTGGATGAAGCCCACCTCCTCTCCCGGGAAATGTTGGAAGAAATTCGCTTTTTACTCAATGCCCGGATGGATTCGTATAGCGCCTTAAGCCTGATATTGGTGGGCCAGACCGAACTGCGAGAAGCATTGAGACTGCAAGTCAATAAGGCCATCTGGCAGCGGGTCGATATACGCTTTCACCTGCCCGCGCTGAGCAGAGAGGAAACAGCGGCCTACATTACCAGACACCTGGAAATAGTCAAAGCGCCGGGAGAGATTTTCACCCAGGCAGCCATGGGAGTTATCCATGAATATGGCGAGGGTATTCCCCGGAACCTGAATAAATTGGCTATAGCCTGTCTGATGGCCGCTACTGGACAAAATCAGAAGCTGATCGACGATCACCTGGTTAGAGTCGTGATAGAAAGCGAGTTCGAGGGATAAACGGCCAGCTATATCAAGCTGCACATGCGGACACCGAGGTTAAGCTGGATCCGGTCAAAGAGCGCGAGCGGCTACA
>JACUUL010000042.1 GCA_014859345.1 Thermoleophilia bacterium | reverse complement strand
GCCGCTCTTCCTTTTAGCGGCTGATGAATTTACAGAAGTTTAAGGGCACGACCGCTAACCGCTAAGGCGCGGATCGCAGCTTCATGATCTCTTAACAATCCTTTAGCAGTTCCTTCACTTAAAAAGAGTAAATTAAAGTTAGAAAAGTGTTTAGATAGTTGATAACAGGAGATGAAAAAGAATGGGATTGATCCTCATAATCGCAATCATCGTTGTTCTGTGGGTGGTGCTGGCTCAGGGGAACTTCTTTAAAAACGGCTTACGGAAGGTAGCGAGACCTGAGGAAGACACGCCGCTGGAGATCCTCAAGAAGCGCTACGCTCGAGGCGAGATTGACAGGGCGGACTTTGAATCGCGCCGCCGGGATCTGATCGTCTGATCCGGCCTGTCTTTTGTGTACGGACGCGTTCTAATTCACAGGAGGTGAATTGAAATGATGATGGATGGATCGTGGGGAGGAGGCTATGGCACCGGCATGGGCGTCATAGGCGGCATCTTCATGATGATTTTCTGGGTCGCGATAATCGTTGGCATCATTCTGCTTGTCGTGTGGCTGGTGCGCCAGGTATCGGGACCGACGACCGGAACCGGAGGAGGCGGATATCCAGGCGCTGCCGCCGGAGCCGAGTCTGCCCTCGATATCCTCCGCAAGAGGTATGCCAGAGGCGAGATCGATAAAGCAGAGTATGAAGAGAAGAGAAGAGACCTGACCGGGTGATTCTACGCGTGATGCCTGGGAGGAGACAATGAGAAACAAGAGACTGCTCTGGCTGGCGTTTATCGTCGGGATCGTAGCTGTGGCAGCCATGATATTCGGTTTACTGTTTTCCGGACTGGCAGACTACCGGGGCAACGGTATCTTTAGCCGAGACCTCAGCCGATACGGGTTCGGTCCTGGACGGGACATGCACGGCTTTATGCATGGATATGGCGTCACGGGAGATTACGGCATGATGGGCGGCTACGGCTATGGCGGCATGATGGGCGGCTACGGCTATGGCGGCATGATGGGCGGCTACGGGGGGATGATGGGCATCCAGAGCGGACCCGTCGATGCGTCTGTCAGGCCAATTTCCATCGACGAGGCTAACGATGCCGCCGGCCGCTTTCTCGATTACTATGATGGCGCCCAGCTTCAGGTAGGTGAAATAATCGAATTCAGCAACGGCTTCTATGCTCGTATCGAGGAGCGTGAAACCGGCGCCGGTGCTTTCGAGATAGTCATAAACCGCAACACGGGCGCTGTCCTGTTCGGGCCGGGTCCCAGCCTGGCCTGGAACACCAAGTATGGCCCAGGATACGGCTACGGCATGATGGACCGGGGCTATCGCCAGGTCCTGCGCGGCGCCAACGATGCCACCACTGACATGCCCGTGGAGGCGGATGATGCCCGGGACCGGGCGCGGGATTACCTGGAACGGCAATTCCCGGGAGCAACGGCCGGCGAGCCGGCGGCCTTCTACGGCTACTATACCCTGAAAGTGACAATGGACCAGAGGACCCTGGGCCTTTTGAGCGTCGACGGGTATGACGGCCGCATCTGGTTCCATTCCTGGCTCGGAGCCTTTCTGAGCGAATAAGCGAAGGGCCCGGGTTCTCCGGATCCGGACGGAAGAAATTGAGTCCGGAATGGATTACATGGCTGCTTCTTGCGCCCTCTCCCTCACCGAAGGGAGGGGGTTTTTTGTGTTAAGATTGGCGGCAATAGCCACGTTGTGACAGAGTAAATTTATGAAAATATTCCTGCCGGATAACAGCATAATCGAACTTGATGAGGGTTCTACCGCCCGGGACGCGGCCGCGGCGATAGGCAAAGGGCTGGCCAAGGCGGCGGTTGCGGCGGCAGTAGACGGTCACCAGGCGGATCTTTCAAAGCCTTTGAGGGACGGCGACTCCATCAGCATCATTACCGCTGATTCACCCGAGGGGCTGGAGATTATGAGGCATAGCGCTTCGCATGTGCTGGCCAGTGCTGTCCTGGACATTTATCCCGGCGCTCAGCTTGGCATTGGTCCGGCCATCTCGGACGGTTTTTACTATGATTTTCTGCTGCCGGCGCCCATCTCCGAGTCAGACCTCCCCAGAATCGAGGAGAGGATGCGGGACATCGCCAAGGCCCGGGCTCCTTTCCAGCACAGGCGGCTGAGCAGGGATGAGGCGAGGAGGCTTTTCGAGGACCAGCCATTCAAGCTGGAACTCATCGAGGAGTTGCCGGAGGATGAGGAGATCAGCGTCTACACCGATCTGAAATTCACCGACCTTTGCCGGGGTCCGCATGTGCCGGACACGGGCCGCGTCACGGCCTTCAAACTGCTTTCAGTTGCTGGAGCCTACTGGCGCGGGGACGAGAATAACCCCATGCTCACCCGGATCTATGGGACCGCCTTCCCTTCACAGAAAGAGCTGGGCGAGCACCTGGAGCGGCTCAAGGAGGCAGAGAGGCGCGATCACCGGCTGCTGGGCCGCCAGCTGGACCTGTTTCATATAGATGAGGAGGTGGGCGCGGGGCTGCCGCTCTGGCATCCCAAAGGGGCGCTTATCCGAAAGATCATCGAGGATTTCTGGCGGGACGCGCATTTGGGAAGCGGTTATGAGATGGTGATGATCCCTCATATCGCCAGCGTGGATCTTTGGAAGACATCCGGCCACTGGGACTTCTACCGCGAGAACATGTATTCGCCGATGGACATCGAGGGACAGCAGTTTATCGTCAAGCCCATGAACTGCCCGGGGCATATCAAGATATACAAGTCCCGCACCAGGTCCTACCGGGAATTGCCGATCCGCTGGGCGGAGCTGGGAACAGTTTACCGCTTCGAGCGCAGCGGCGTTCTTCACGGCCTGCTAAGGGTGCGCGGGTTCACCCAGGACGACGCGCATCTGTTCGTCCGCCCGGATCAGATTCAGGAGGAGATCATCGGCATCATCAAATTCGTGCTTTACATGCTCCGGATCTTCGGTTTCAAGGAATATGAGGTTTACCTGTCGACCAGACCGGAGAAATCCGTAGGTGACGATGCCCACTGGGAGCAGGCTACCGAGGCTCTCAGGGTGGCACTGGAGGAGGTGGGCCTTGATTACGAGATTGATCCGGGGGAAGGCGTTTTCTATGGTCCCAAGATCGACATGAAGATCAAAGACGCCCTGGGGCGCGCCTGGCAGTGCACCACGATCCAGGTGGATTTCAATTTGCCGGAACGGTTTGATGTCACTTACGTGGGTGAGGACAACGCCGAACACCGGCCCATCATGATCCACCGGGCATTGCTGGGATCCCTGGAGCGCTTCATCGGCTGTCTCATCGAGCATTACGCCGGCGCCTTTCCGCTGTGGCTGGCGCCGGTGCAGGCGGTGATGCTGCCGGTTGCCGACAGGCATCTGCAGTACGTCGAACAGATCGCAACCAGGCTCGGCCAGGAAGGAATCCGCGTCGAGATCGATTACCGCAAGGAGTCAGTAGGCAAAAAGATCCGCGACGCCCAGTTGGAGAAGATTCCCTACATGCTGGTGGCCGGCGACAAGGAGGAGGACGCGGGCACCATTTCGGTGCGCTTATACTCTGACGGCGACGTGGGCGCGAGGCCCGTCGAGGAGCTGGTCGGCGACATGATGCGCGAGATCGGGGAAAAATCATAAATCCAGGGAGATTCACCTAAAATCAGCAAGGGGTCATCGAATTAAGGATCTGCTTTGATGAATACCGTCAGGCTGGCATTGGCGCAGATCAACTCGACAGTTGGCGATCTTGCCGGCAACGTAGCCAAAATCGCCGATGGGATCGAGCGCGCGGCGGCAGCCGGCGCTGATCTGGTGGCTTTCCCGGAGCTGGCGCTGTGCGGCTATCCTCCCGAGGACCTCACATTCAATCCTGATTTTCTCACCGCCAACAGGCGCGCCTTGGCGCAACTCGCGCCCCTGTCCAAAGACATCGCCGTCGTGGTGGGCTTTGTTGATAGCGAGGCCGAAATATACAATGCCGCGGCCATTCTTTACGGCGGCAGGCAGGTGGGTGTGAGCCACAAGATCAGGCTGCCCAACTACGGTGTTTTCGACGAGTTCCGCTATTTTACGCCAGGATCCTGTCCCACGCTTTTTGACCTGAAAGGCAACATGGTGGGTTTGGGCATCTGCGAAGATATATGGTATCCGGACGAGCCCATCGGTACCCAGGTCGCCGAGGGTGCCACTTTAATCCTCAACATCTCGGCTTCTCCCTACCGGGTGGGCAGAACCCGCAACCGCGAGGAGATGCTGGAGACGCGGGCCCGTGATTACCTCACGCCAATTGCTCTGGTCAATCTTGTTGGCGGCCAGGACGAGCTGGTATTCGACGGCAACAGCCTGGTTTATGATCCGCATGGCAAAATGCTGGCGCGGGGAAGAAGCTTCGAGGAAGACCTGATCATAGCGGACATTGATTTCAACGATGTCGCCAACGCCAGGCACCGCGACGGCATCGGCCGCCTGGATGGATTGCACGAGCGGCATAAAGGGCCGGTCAGTATTTTTTCCCTTGATGGATTGCGGGAGAAGCGGAAATCACAACCGGCCGGCGCCGTGTCAGCCCTGGCGGAGCCCCATATGCCAGAGCCTCTCTCCGGCCTCGAGGAAGTCCATAGGGCCCTGGTCGTGGGGCTGGGCGATTACGTGCGCAAGAATATCTTTCAGAAAGTGGTGGTCGGTCTCTCGGGCGGCGTCGACTCCTCTCTGGTTGCGGCGGTGGCGGTGGACGCCCTGGGAGCGGGCAACGTGGTCGGTGTCTCCATGCCCTCGCGCTATACTTCTGAGGGAACGCGCGCCGATGCCGGGGTGCTGGCGGAAAACCTCGGCATCGAGTTTCGCATCATCCCCATAGAGCCCATCTTCGAAAGCTATCTGGAGGTTCTGAAGCCAGAGTTTGCCGGCCGCGAGCCGGATGTGACCGAAGAAAATCTGCAGGCGCGCATCCGCGGGAATCTGCTCATGGCCCTCTCCAACAAGTACGGCTGGCTGGTCCTGACAACCGGAAACAAGAGCGAATCCAGTGTTGGCTACGCCACTCTCTACGGCGATATGGCGGGGGGATTTGCCATGATCAAGGACGTTCCCAAGACCATGGTTTACGACCTGTGCCGTTATCTCAACTCTCGGGGGGAGGAAATTATCCCCGAAAGCGTAATCACGCGCGAGCCGAGCGCGGAACTCGCCCCGGAACAGAAAGATTCAGACACCCTGCCCCCTTACGATCTGCTGGACCGCATAATCGAGGAATATGTCGAGCACGACAAGAGCCTGGAGGAGATGATCGCTGCGGGGCTTGACGAAGCTGTGGTCAGGCGAGTCACCCGCATGATCGACCGCAACGAGTACAAGCGCCGCCAGGCGCCTCCGGGCATCAAAATCACCTCGAGAGCCTTCGGCAAGGACCGGAGATTTCCGATCACGAACCGGTTCGAAGCGTAAGATGACGGCCCCCTTTAAAGCCGGGATCGCAGCATCTTCGTTTGCCACCACTTTCAGCCTTCGCTATACTTTGCCTGTGAATAAAGAAGGAGCACCCGCTTCTCACCTGCCGATACGGGGCCGTCGCGGATCCGGCGAAAACAAATCGCTCGCGGAGGATGGCCCGTCCGCATGAGTCTGCAGGTAACGCCATATTCGATTCACGCCGGGCGGGGCGCCCGTGCCTGAATCTGGTTACGCAAGGGTGCTTTTGGGTACCCTTTTTTCATTGGTCGAAGCACCTGCGGCGATCACGAATCATATCGGATATCCGGTCTGTGAGGGCAGGATGTCGCGGCAGAAGAAAAAGTTTACAGGATTATGGGTGCATATCTGATGTGCCGGCAGGCGTCCGGCGCAAATTCACGCAGATGGGAGGTGTTAGCCAGTCGCGCAGCCACATAGAGGTCAACAAAGAGGCCGGGTAAGGGACACTACCCGGATTAACGAAGCTATCAGGGCACCACAGTGCAGGCTCATCGATCCGGAAGGAAATCAAGTCGGGATAAAAACCCGTGACGAGGCACTCCGGATCGCCATGGAGGCAGGCATGGATCTGGTCGAGATCGCCGCCAAGGCCGATCCGCCCGTATGCCGGATACTTGATTATGGCAAGTACAAATACGAGCAGGAACAGAAGGCAAAGGCGGCCCGGAAGCATCAGTCCACGATCGTGGTCAAGGAGATCAAGTTACGGCCAAAGATCGGGAAGCATGACTATGAGACGAAGAAGAGCCATGTCGAACGTTTCCTCCGCAAAAAGGACAAGGTCAAGGTGACGATCATGTTCCGGGGCCGCGAGGTGGTGCATCCGGGCAAAGGCGAAGAGCTGCTCAGGCGCCTGGCCGATGATGTAGCGGAGCTGGGGGTCATAGAGTCCCAGCCGAATCTGGATGGCAGGAACATGGTTATGGTTCTTGCTCCGGTTAAATAAATCAGTACCGCGGGTAGCAATCAAAATCGTAATCTGTTTTTCCACGGGCTGACAGGCAGGCCGGCGCTGGAAAATGCATTTTTTGCCGCGTTGGAGTCCTGACAACGACAGCAACTGGAGTTATCGAGGAAAGGATGGCATATGCCCAAGATGAAGACCCATCGAGGAGCCGCCAAGCGTTTCCGGTTCACCAAGACCGGCAAGCTGGTGCGCCGCGCCGCGTTTAAAAGCCACATTCTGGAGAAGAAGAGTCCGAAACGTAAGCGGGGGTTCCGCAAGGACAGGCCGGTCAGCCCCAGCGACGCCACCGGAGCAGCCAGGATGCTGGCCAAAAAGTAGCACCCCCAAGTGGCGGACCGCCGCCCGCCGGTGGAAATTCAGCAACGACAGGAGTGAGCAGCGATGCCGCGTGTAAAAAGGGGCGTTCATGCCCGCAAGAAAAGACGCAAGATTCTGGAGCAGGCCAAGGGTTACAGGGGCACCAAGCATTCCAGCTACAAGCGCGCCAAGGAACAGGTTCAGCGTTCGCTAAAGTACGCGTACCGGGACCGGCGGGTGCGCAAACGCGAATTCCGCCGGCTGTGGATCACCAGAATCAACGCCGGTGCCCGGGAAAACGGCCTGTCGTATAACCAGTTTATGCACGGCCTCAAGCAGGCCGAGATCGATCTGGACCGCAAGGTGCTGGCCGACCTCGCGGTCAGCGATCCCAAGATGTTCTCCAGCCTGGCCGATCGGGCCAGATCGGCGCTTTCCTGACAGGCGCCGGTGAGCGTTGGGCAAGCCCGGTGATGGAGTTGGGGTTTTTAAGCATATAACCAGTTCCGCAAATATCGCGGTCAGGGAGGCGGCCCGCCTCCGGCGCAAACGTCACCGCTACAAGCGCCGGCTGTTCCTGACCGAAGGCGAGGACCTGCTGGATTCGGCGCTGATGCGTTCGGTTATCCCCCGGCAGGTCTTCGTGCTCGAGGGAGAGGACAAAATCGTGCAGCGGGTGCGTGAATCCGCCGCCGCTCCCGGCAGGCCCGGGCCCGCGGTGGAAATCCTCACCTGCAGCCGGGAGGTGCTGGACAAGCTTTCGGAATTGGGAAGCAGCTCCAGAGTGGCCGCTGTTTTCCAGATGCCCGATCTTAAGTTCCCTGGCCGTCTCGAGGACGGGCCACGGGAGCCCTGCCCGTACCTGTACCTGGCCGGAGCCGGCGACCCCGGTAACGTGGGCACACTTATACGATCGGCGGCGGCGCTGGGCGCCGATGCCGTGCTGCTCGGCCCGGAAACGGCGGATCCCTATTCTTCGAAATCCCTGCGCGCCACCATGGGCGCCGTCTTTCAGCTGCCGCTATATCTCACAGTTAATCCCGAAGCCCTGGCGTCCTGGGCGGAGAGGGCGGGAATCGGAATCGTTTGCGCGGACGCGCATGCTGGTGAGCCGGTCTGGCGGGCATCCCTGGAGGGATCTTTCGTGCTCGTGATGGGGTCTGAGAGGGAGGGCATTCCCCGCCGGCTGATTGACGCCGCTGCCAGCACGGTGCGGATTCCCCAGAGCGCAGCGGCCGAGTCCCTCAATGTGGCCATGGCCGGGACCGCCATCCTGTACGAGGCGCTCAGGCAGCGCTCACCCGGCCGGCAGTGAACATGGTCGTGACAGCCCGCCGGGCGCTGGCCCCGGCGGAAGCGGGTGGCGCTAGCAGCGATACCGCTTAAATGTTAGAGTTTCGCATGATTTGGAATTACAGGAAGGAAGAAAAACAATTATCCAATCAGCTCCGGTTTGTCATCCCGGTCGTCTTTTATGAATAACCTGACTGAAGAACTCAAGGCTCACCCCGGTCTTTCAGATATTTACGGCGAAGCGTCGGCTGATGTCGAGGCGGCAGCCGATCCCGAATCGCTGGAGGCGGTCCGGGTAAAACATCTGGGCCGCAAAAGCCCGCTGTTGCAACTGCTCAGGAGCATTCCGAAGCTGCCTGCCGAGGAAAAGCCGGTGGCGGGCAGGCTCGGCAACCAGGTGCGGGCGGCGCTGGAGCAGGCTCTTTTAACCCGAAAGCAGGAGCTGGAGGAAAGCCAGCTCAGGGAACGGCTGGCCGCCGAGCAGGTGGACATCACACTTCCGGGAGAACCGTTCCCGCGCGGGCATCTCCACCTCATCACCCAGACCCTGTGGGAGATCGAGGATATCTTCATCGGCTTGGGTTACCGCATCGCCGAGGGGCCTGAGGTGGAGACCGACTACTATAACTTCACGGCGCTCAACACTCCGGAGGGGCATCCGGCCCGTTCTTCGCATGACACTTTCTTCATCGAAGGCCATCCGGATGTGCTGCTCAGGACGCATACGTCGCCGGTTCAGATCAGGGTGATGGAGCAAGAGGATCCGCCGGTCTACATAATCGCGCCGGGCCGCGTCTACCGCCGCGATTCCGACGCCACCCACACGCCCATGTTTCACCAGCTTGAGGGGCTGGCGGTTGACGAGAACATAACCATGGCCGACCTCAAGGGCACGCTGGAGGTGTTTGTCAAGTCCATGTTCGGCGCCGAGCGGGAAATTCGCATGCGGCCGCACTTCTTCCCCTTCACCGAGCCCAGCGTGGAGATCGATGTCTCCTGCATGATCTGCGAAGGTTCCGGCTGCCGCGCCTGCAAGCACATTGGCTGGCTGGAGATCCTGGGTGCGGGGATGGTAGACCCCAACGTTTTCGGCTTCGTCGATTACGATACGGACCGGGTGCAGGGCTTCGCTTTCGGCATGGGCATCGAGCGCATCGCCATGCTGAAACACCGCATGACCGACCTGCGGATGTTCTTCGACAACGACCTGAGGTTCATCAAACAGTTTTGATTGTCCAATTTGTCATTCCGGGGAGCCATCAAATTTGTCATTCCGGGGAGCCATCAAATTGGCATTCCGGGGAGCCATCAAATTTGTCATTCCGAGGAGCGCAGCGACGAGGAATCTGCTTTTAAATGAAAAGTTATTACGTCTATATAATGGCAAACCGCTCGAGAACGCTATATGTGGGAGTCACCAATGATCTTGAAAGAAGAATGTTTGAACACAAGAATCACTTGGTAGACGGTTTTTCCAAGAAATACAGGATTACCCGACTGGTATATTTCGAAGAAACAAATAGTATTGAATCCGCTATCTTCAGGGAGAAACAGATAAAAAGCTGGAGAAGAGAAAAAAAGCTGGCGCTGATAAATTCAGTAAATCCAGCGTGGAATGATCTTGCAGAAAACTGGGTTGAAAAGCAGATCCATCGCTGCGCTCGGGATGACAGGTATGTTTCTAGGCGTTATGACACGAGTGGTTCTATATGAAAGTTCCAGTCTCCTGGCTGAAAGAATACATATCCTTTGACATCTCTGCCCACGAGCTGGCTGATCGGCTGGCGCTGACCGGCACCGAGGTGGAGCGGGTGGGGCGCGCGGGACTGCCGGCCACGGATGGCAACCTGGACAGGTTCGTGATCGGACAGGTGAGAAGCAAGGCCATGCATCCCGATGCGGCCAAGTTGTCGCTCTGCGATGTGGATATCGGTGGTGGCAAGACTGAGAAGATCGTCTGCGGAGCCCAAAATTTCGAAGATGGTGACAAGGCTGCGGTCTGCCTGCCCGGCGGCGTGCTGCCGGACGGCCGGACGCTCGAAGCTGCCGTCATCCGCGGAGTGGAATCACATGGCATGATGTGTTCCGAGGCCGAGCTGGGCCTCTCAAGCGAAGCGGCCGGAATCATGATTCTGCCGGAGGACGCTCCGATAGGTGGCAGGCTTATCGACTATCTGCCGGTAAGCGATGAAGTGCTGGAGCTGGAAGTTACGCCCAACCGGCCGGATTGCCTGTCGGTATACGGGGTGGCAAGGGAAGTGTCCGCCGTCCTCGACGCACCGTTGATGCCGGAGCCGGTGGAGGACATCGAGCCGCGCGGGGACGATGACGTCGAGGAACTCATCTACATCGAAGTGGCCGATCCCGATCTGTGCCCCCGCTACGCGGCCCGGATAATCGCCGGCGTGAATGTGGGTCCGTCCCCTGCCTGGCTGAAAGCGCGCCTGGTAGCGGCCGGCATACGCCCGGTCAACAACGTCGTTGACATCACCAACTATGTGATGTGGTCCCTTGGCGAGCCCATGCACGCATTCGATCTGGCGAAGATCGCCGGCAACAGGATTCTGGTGCGGCGGGCTATGGCCGGGGAGAAGATCACCACCATCGACGGGACGGAGCGGGCGCTCGGTAAGCACATGCTGGTCATCGCCGATAATCAGCATCCGATCGCCATCGCCGGCATCATGGGCAGCGAGGACAGCGAAGTTTCCGGCGAGACAACCGACATCATGCTGGAGGCGGCGAATTTTTCCGGACCGGGCATCATGGCCTCGTCCCTGGAGCTGGGCTTAAGGAGCGAGTCCAGCACCAGGTTTGAAAAGGGGATCGACCCGGAGCTGGTGCCCAAGGCGCTGGCGATGGCCGCCCGCATGTTGGTGGAGCTGGCAGGCGGGCGGCTGGTTCCGGGACAGTATGATATTTATACGGGTCCGCCGTCTCCGGTGGCGATCCATCTGCGGGAAGAGAGGATTGAAAGCATCCTGGGCCTGCCCATAGCCGGCGAGGAGGCGGAAGCGATCCTGGCCCGGCTGGGGTTCGGAGTGCGGCGCGAGGACAGCGCCATGCATGTGGACGTGCCCACCTTCAGGGCCGACGTGACCCGCGAGATCGACCTGATTGAGGAAGTGGCGCGAGTGTTCGGCGTGGATGCCATCCCCTCCACGCTGCCCAGCGGCATGCGGGCCAAAGGCGGACTTTCCGAGCATCAAGCCGCGGAACGTGGCATCGCCCGGCGGCTGGCAGACTCCGGTTTGAGCGAGGTCATAAGCTACACATTCATCGCGCCTGATTTCGCCGACCGGCTGATGCTTAAAGACGAGGATCCCCGCCGCCGCACCGTGCCGCTGGCGAATCCTCTTTCAGTGGAACAGTCTGTAATGCGCACGCTGATGCTTCCCAGCATCCTTCAGACTGTCGCGTTAAATCTGGCCCAGCGCAACCAGGACATCAATATATTCGAGCTGGGACGCGTATATCTGCCTGTTTCCAGCGAGAAGCTGCCGTTGGAGAAAAGGACCGTGGCCGGCTGCGTCTGCGGGTCGATGCGGGGGGAATCATGGACTGGTGGCGGCCGTGTCGCGGATTTCTTCACCGGAAAGGGTTTGGTGGAGAATGCCTTCGCGGCGGTGAACGGTGACTTTCAGGTCCGTCGCGCCGGCGAGCCGTTCCTGCACCCGGGCAAATCCGCCGGGATTATGGTGGCGGGTGAGCCTGCCGGATACGTGGGGGAAGTTCATCCGCGGGTGCTGGAGGCATTCGGAATAGACCGTCCGGTGACGGCGTTCGAAATCGATGAAGACGCGCTGATCGGCAGCTCCGCGGGAATTGTGCAGTTTGAAGACCTCATCACCTTTCCGGCGGCCTATCAGGATATCGCCGTCACCGTCGGCCTGGATACGACGGCGGAGGAAATCATCTCCGTGGTCCGGGAAGCCGGAGCGCCGCTGTTGCGCTCAGCGCGCGTCTTCGATGTCTACAAGGGGGAGCAGGTTGGGGAGGGGAAGAAGAGCGTCGCCCTCGGCCTTGAGTTCCGCTCTCCCGAGCGGACTCTCACCGACGAGGATGTGGACGCGGCCAGGCAGAAGATCATCCTCCTGTTGGCCGAGAGGCTCAACGCGACATTGCGCGCCTGAATCGATCGTTTTCCTGGGCAGGCAAGGTTTATCTTTGATCGATTGTCAGTGACCAATCGCCGCGGGAAGATCTTACCTCGAAGGAATATGTTCCGGTCACCGGAATGTTAATGGATTTTGTTTCGCTAAAACTGCCGTTTTGGCAGTAATCGGTTCTTCAGAAATCTCGCAAAAGGCGTCGGCATCGGCAATGTAGAGGGAGAATACTCCCTCGCCTTCGTATTGCATCGTGATCTCGGCCGGACCGCTCATAAGGAAGATAATCATGCGTCTTAAAGCTGGCCGGGATCGTAGTCCGGGTCGTATTCAATGGAAACGCTGTCGATTTTTTCCTGCTATCTTGATCTATGCAACTTAATGAATAAATCTTCATTAATCCTTGACTAATTTGTATAAATATTCTAAAATACGCCGAATTATTAATGAATACATAGGTGATTATGCATCTATTCAGCTCAAAATTTGTCAAGCCACCCGATCATGTCAATGAGATTACCGGTTCGGTGACCACACCAAGAGGGTTTCGGGCTTCCGGCATAGCCGCGGGCCTCAAGAAATCCGGCAAGCCGGATCTGGGGATGCTGGTCTCGGAATCCCCATGCACGTCGGCGACGCTTTACACTCCCAACGCGGCGGCTGCGGCGCCTATCCGGGTATGCCGGGAGGAGACGGCTGCCGGGGCTTTGCAGGCGGTGGTGGTCAATAGCGGCTCCGCCAACGCCTGCACCGGCGAGAGAGGTCTGGAGGACGCGCGGGCCATGGTGAAACTGGCGGCGGCCAAGATCGGCATCGACCCCCGGTTCATGGCTGTGGCTTCCACCGGAGTCATAGGACAGAAACTACCCATGGAGGCGGTGGAGCCAGGCATCAAGTTTGCTGCCGATTCCCTTTCAAAGTCGGGGGGCGGCGATTTCGCCGACGCCATCCATACCACGGACAAGCTGGACAAGGACGGCGCGGTTGAAGTAAATCTCTCGCAGGGAACGGCGACCATTGGCGCCTGCGCCAAGGGGGCCGGCATGATTGCGCCCGCCTTGGCCACATTGCTGGTCTTTGTGACGACGGACGCGGTAATTCCGGCTCCCCTGCTCAGGAAGATGCTCACGGCCGCCGCAGGCGGTTCTTTCAATGCCGTCTCGGTTGACGGGGACATGAGCACGAATGATTTTATCCTGCTCATGGCAAATGCCGAGAGCGGCGTGGCGATCGAGCCCGGCGGCGGTGACGCCATCCTTTTCAGCGAGGCGTTGGCGGCTGTGTGCAAGGGGCTGGCCCTCAAGATAGTGGCCGACGGCGAGGGAGCCACCAAGGTGATCGAGCTCAATATAAATGGCGCCGCCGGGGCGGAGGAGGCAGTCCGGGTGGCGGGCGCTATCTCGAATTCGGCGCTGGTCAAGACCGCCTTTTATGGACGGGACGCCAATTGGGGCCGGCTGATTGCCGCCGCCGGAGCGGCGCTGGCCGGTCAGCCGGAACTGCTGGCGGATATCCATTACGAGGAAGTGTGCCTGGCCCGGGGCGGCGTTGCCTGCGAAACGGCCCCTGACCCGGAGCGGCTCAAAGAGATCATGGGCAAACCGGAGATCTCAGTAACCCTTGACCTGCGCCGGGGCGGATCGAGCCATACCATGTATTTTTCTGATCTGACTCATGACTATGTGACATTGAATGCGGAGTACACGACCTAGGGCGGGAGGCCATGTCATGCCGGACGGCAACCTCAGTCTCTCCTCGGGAAAACAGAAAAGAACACTGTTCGAAAACAATGGAAGATGAACCGAAAATCGGAGATAGGAAACAGGTCTGATGGACAAACATAAAAAACGCGTGGAGATCCTCCTGGAAGCGCTGCCTTATATCCGGCAGTTCTCCGGGAAGACGGTGGTCGTCAAATACGGCGGCGCCGCCATGAAAAGCGAGGAGCTCAAAGAGGGTTTTGCCACCGATATCGCCCTGCTCAAATATGTTGGCATGAACCCGGTGATCGTGCATGGCGGCGGTCCGGATATCAGCGCCTACATGGAGAAGCTCGCCATGGAGGTTAAATTCGTGCAGGGCCTGCGGGTCACCGATCCGGCAACCATGGAGGTGGCCAAGATGGTGCTGGTGGGCAAGGTCAACAAACAGGTGGTATCGCTCATCAATCAGCATGGAGTACCGGCAGTAGGACTTTCGGGGGACGACGGGCGTCTGATCATGGCCAAAAAGCGGACGGTCCTGGACGAATCCGGAACGGAGGTGGACATCGGCCATGTCGGGCGCATCGTTGACATAAACACTGAGGTTTTACAGAACCTGGGAAGGGAATTCATTCCGGTTGTGGCTTCCGTGGGCGCCGATAATACCGGCGCCAGTTATAATATAAACGCGGATGAAGTGGCCGCGGTCCTGGCGGTGGCGCTGGAGGCGGAGAAGGCAATATTCCTGACTGATATCGAGGGACTGTACGCGGACATGGAGGACCCCGGCTCGTTGATCTCCCAGTGCACGTTGACGGAGGTCGAGCACATGATCGCCGATGGCTCGGTTTCGAAGGGGATGATTCCCAAGCTTAAGGCGGTCCGGGAGGTCCTGACCGGCGGAGTCCACAGCGCCCATATAATCGACGGCCGGGTGCCGCATGCGGTGCTGCTGGAGATCTTCACCCGCGTTGGCATCGGCACCAAGGTGGAAGCGGGGGACAATGCTTGAGGAGAAAAAGCAGTCCCTCGCCGCGTTCGCATGACGTGTATGGGGTTTTCGCGGGATGACATGGACGGGTGTGCCGGGTTGATAAACGCCACTGAGCCCGGATTTGGCTTGTCATTTTGGGGAGCACGGAGACGAGGGATCTTCTGCCCGACCAAAAGCAATATATACGAGACATGAACAATATCATCCAGCAATACGAAAAATACATAATGCCGACTTATGGCCGCCAGCCGGTCGTTTTCGTCCGGGGCAGCGGCTGTTACCTCTACGACGAACGCGGCCACGCTTACCTCGATTTCGCCTCCGGGCTGTCCGTCAACAACCTCGGTCACTGCCATCCGGCGGTGGTCAAAGCCGTCCAGGAGCAGGTGGCCGCACTCAGCCACACCTGTAATCTGTATCACACCCCGCCGGGCGCGGAGCTGGCGAAACTGATCTCCGAGAACAGCCTGAACGGCAAGGTCTTCTTCTCCAACAGCGGAGCCGAGGCCAACGAGTGTGCCATCAAGCTGGCCCGCAAGCATGGCCGGGAAGCCGGAGGAGCCACAAAACACCGGATCATTTCCCTGGAAAACGGATTCCATGGCCGTACGATGGCCACCCTTAGCGCAACGGCCCAGCAGGAGAAACAGGAGCCGTTTGAACCGCTGCTGCCGGGCTTTCAGTATGTTCCCCGCAATGACATCGTTGCCCTGGAGGCGGCCATGGACGACGGCGTCTGCGCCATCATGATCGAGCCGGTCCAGGGAGAAGGCGGGGTCTGGCCACTGGACGTTGAATACCTCGAGGCGGCACGGCGGCTGGCCGGAAGGCACGGCGCCCTGCTTGTCTACGACGAGGTACAGACCGGTCTGGGGCGCACCGGCAAGCTTTTCGCATATGAGCATTCTGGCATAGAGCCTGATGTCCTGACTCTGGCAAAAAGCCTGGGAGGCGCCCTGCCGATCGGAGCCACGGTCGCCTCACCAGAGTACGCGAACGTCCTGACCGCAGGGTTGCACGGCTCCACCTTCGGTGGCGGGCCGGTACCCTGTGCCGCGGGAGCGGCGGTCATGCGGGAGCTCATGGCGCCCGGTTTTCTCGAAGCCGTGCAGGCCAGAGGAAAACGCCTGCGCGGTCAACTGGAAGGATTCCAGGAGGAAGGCCTGGTCACGGATGTGCGGGGTCTGGGCCTGATGCTGGCGGTGGACCTGCCCCAGCCGCGGGCGGAGGCTGTAGTCAGACGCTCTCTGGAGGAAAAGATCCTCCTTAACAATACCTCGGAGGGCACCATCCGGTTTCTGCCTCCACTGATAGTGGAAGAGGAAATGATCGAGCGGGTAGCAGAATTCCTGCAGGCCGCCCTTCGGAAATAGCCACGCAATCGACGTGGGCCTGTATACTGGTAAAGTCAATCTGAGTGTCTGGATAAAATGGTCCGCCATTTTCTCAAAATAGCCGATTTGTCGCCCGATGAGATTCTGTCGCTCGTCAAGAACGCGAGGGCCAACAAGGGGGAACTTTCCACCAGGCTGGCTCACAAATGCCTGGGCATGATATTCGCCAAGCCCTCCACGCGGACGCGGGCGTCTTTTACGGCGGGAGTCTACCAGCTGGGCGGTCATGTCATGTTTATCAGTGAAAGGGAGATGCAGTTGGGGCGCGGTGAGACCATCGAAGATACGGCCCGGGTGCTTTCCGGTTATCTTGATGGTGTGGTTATCCGCACCTACCGGCAGGACGACGTGGAGAAATTTGCCAGCGCGGCGGAGGTTCCGGTAATCAACGGGCTCACCGACGAGCGCCATCCATGCCAGGCGCTGTCTGACCTGATGACCATGTCGGAGCAAGCAGATGACCTGGCAAAGACGAAAGTTGTCTATCTGGGGGACGGCAACAACGTCGCTGTTTCCTTGATGAACGGATGCGCCTCGGTAGGCGCCGCGATCACGGTTTGCACGCCCGAGGACCTGGCGCCTCCGCAATGGGCCGTCCGGGAGGCCGAGGCGCTGGCGGCGGTTTCCGGATCGCGGGTCAGCGTCACCTCTGATCCGCAAACCGCGGTGGAGGGAGCGGATTTCGTTTATACGGATGTCTGGTTCAGCATGGGACAGCAAAAAAATTCTGAGAAGAGGCGGCAGCTTGATCCGTACCGCATTGACGGAGCCCTTCTGGCCAAAGCCAGGCCTGACGCCAAAGTCATGCACTGCCTGCCGGCCCATCGCGGCGAGGAAATCGCTGCCGAAGTCATGGACGGGCCGCAATCCATTGTCTTTGCTCAGGCAGAAAACAGGCTGTACGCGCAGAAAGAGCTTCTGAAGTTTCTATTGGCGGATGGACAAAGATAAGCCGGCGGCAACGGACGAAGATCAGCGATGCGAAAACGAGAACGGCAGCAGTTGATAGAAAGCCTGATCATGCAGAATCTTCTTTCCACTCAGGACCAGCTGGTGGCCACGCTCAAACGGCACGGTGTAGATGTCACGCAGGCCACCGTTTCGCGCGACATGCGCGAGCTCGGGGTGCGCAAGGGGACAGGCCGGGACGGACGGACCCGGTACTTCATCCCGCCGCCCCAGGTGAGAAGGGATCCCCAGGAGGTTCTGTCGCGGGTGCTGCGCGACTCGGGGGGCGAGGCCCGGCAGGCGCAGAACCTGGTGGTTGTGCTTTCGGAGCCGGGAACGGCTCCTACAGTGGGAAGAGCCCTCGACGAAATGGGCCACGAGGATGTTATCGGTACGGTGGCGGGAGACGATACCGTGCTCATGGTGCTCTCTGACAGCGGGAAAGCGGCAAAGATGGAAAGATTTATCAACGATCTGGCTCGGGAGCGGGCCTGATTTGATGATATGGACTCCTCCCTCACATCGGCGGCATCTATGTGCCATAGT
>JACUUL010000090.1 GCA_014859345.1 Thermoleophilia bacterium | reverse complement strand
CAACTGGAATAACCACAGGCCTTTAACGGGCTCCACAACAAAGCTGAGGCTCAGGCTCCCTGTTCTACAAAAGCGACTTCGGCGAAGTTAGGATTCAGGTGATTCAGGGACGCCCATACAATTATGCATTCCAACCCTGGCCATGGTATATAACCTCCATGCCCAGGCAATCCCGCATCGATACTCCCGGTGCCTTGCATCACATCATCTCCAGAGGCATCGAGCGCCGCAAGATCTTTCTGGATGACGCCGCGGTTAAGGAGCTTGGCCAAACCACCGTATCGGTCGCCAAACAAATCGGAATCAGTCAACCATCTGTAAGCCGCGCCGCCCATGTCAACAGCGAATGAGTTTGTCACTTTTTCAGCAAAATAAAATGTCCAGTTTTTAAGCGGTCTTTTTGTCAGCTTTTCTCCGGTTTCTGATCTTTTTCCTTTTCCTCCTTTCCTGTCTTATAAACGCATTATTGTATGGGCGTCCATAATGCCTTACCCCTGGAAGACGAGATGTTCGCCGCCGCCGAAGAACTCAAGTTCGAATACGCCGCCAGGCTCAGGGACCAGATCAAGGGGCTGGTGAAGCAGAAGCGCTAGCTGGCCTTCTTTTTTTCCACCAGGTAACCTGACACATATTTGTGAATGATGCTCGAAATCAACGTCTGGTAGGGTAGTCCTTCCCTGGCGGCAATCGCCCGCACCTGATCAAGATCCTTTGATGACATACGGATGTTTATCCTTTTATCTTTTGCCAGTGTATTCCGTGCGTAGGTCCTGAGTTTTTCTGTCTCCCGCTTTGCATTTTTTACCGGCTTCCACTCGTCCCGCTCGTAGGACTCCAGGATTTCTTTTTCTTCTTTTTTCAAATTAGCTTTTTTTTTCATCTTTGTGTCTCCAAATATCTTCTTGTGGCCTTTCTGCTGGGAATAATGGTCTTCAAGAAAATCGCGTCGCTTTCTTGCACATACGGAACGAGATAAGCGTAATCATTGATCTGAACTATGGCAATCTTCTGATCCCTGTATTTATCCTGATTCGGGTGCTCGATTATTTCGAGAACATCCCCCCGTTCCATTAGGATGACGACATCTTCAAAGTCGACCCTTCTGTTTTCCTTGAGCCATTCATTTTTCTCGTTATCCCACAGAAAGATTTTCATGCCTCGTTAAGTTAAGACATCGTGTGCCGTTTGTCAATATTACGCACATTCTTACGCACATGCAACAAACCTCATTATGGCTACCATCGATAGCACCCTGAGCGAACAGCGAGCGGGCCCTGGCACCACCCCGACCAGGAAGATGGCCGAGGACCTCACCGATTACCTGACGGAGTCCGGCTTTAAGGTGCGCTACCTGCACTCTGATCTGGCCCTCGTCAATCTTTACTACCTTGCCAAGCCCTGCTCATGTAGATTTCTTCATGCGGTGGTTCTCTCTGTTTAACTGGTTGTGGTCAACTCCCAATTAAATCAGAACGAGGCCACCGCCTTTTTAAAAAAGCGAAAAATATTTTACGTTATCTGGTTGGAGCCGGTTGGCCACAAGAGAAGGATGCGGCTCGACTTTACGCCAAGCCGACGCCCGTGCATAGAGGCCGCGTCTGAGGTTGATCAGGGGTGTATATAACTGAATCCGGTGTTTGGCCGCCGATTTGAAAAGCTGTCAGACCAGACCTAAGGCTCCCGGCGCATCGGAGGTTTTAACAAGTGGGAAAGAGAACCGGAAGGAGTCACAGCGGCGAGTTCAAAGAGGAGGCGGTTGGCCTTGTCGCCAGGCGGAAAAACGCAACTTCAGCCAACTGGCGCCTAGAACATTTTCTCGCCCAGGAAGGCGCCGTGCCATGAGTGATACCAAACCTGGCCGGAGTAGCCGTTGACGCTAAGCATTCCGTAAGCCTCTCCGTCCCTCTCCGCATGGATGGTGTAATAGCCATAGAAGGCTACCGGCTCGCCGGCCTCTGATCCCGGAAACTGCCTGTCGAGGAATTGCTGGGCCCGGTCGAGGGCGTCGTCCTCCTTGACCGGCATGTCCGTGGTAACGCCGGTCACCCCGTAATAACCCCCCATCATGCCGCCGTGGCCGGCCATCATGCCGTACCTGGTGTTCCACATCATGTTGGGACCCGGCTCAGGGTAGACAGCGCCGCTGATACGGTTGATGATGAGCTCGAAAGCGCCTGCACCTGTGTCCTGCTCCACCACCTGGGCGTAGAAGTGGTTATCGAACTCCATGATTTCACGTACCTTCAGGAGGCCGGCGTTATCCCGGTAGTCCAGGTAGCGATCAACCGCATCGCGTGCCTGATCCATAGTGATTGCTGCGGATGTCGCGCCGGCCGGTCCGCCTAGTGTTCCTGCGGGGCCACCGTAGTAGCCTCCATAGCCACCGTATCCGCCCATCATCCCGCCGGGGCCACCCATCATCCCGCCGGAGCCACCCATCATGCCACCGTAACCGCCCATCATGCCGCCGGGGCCGCCCATCATGCCGCCGGGGCCGCCCATCATTCCGCCACCCATCATCCCGCCGGAGCCGTAACCGTAGTTCCGGCTATAGGGCTCATTCCAGTTCCGGTACCCCTGGGATCCTGCCGGGCCGGAGTACAGTGAGCCGAGGATAAGCGACACAACGGCGATAGTGCCGGCGCCGACGGCTGCCCAAAATAGTTTCTTGCTCCTCATCACTCTACTCCAAAGTCAGCCTGGCAATCAGCGGGTCAGTTCTCTTTTCTTCTCTTCGTATTCGGCCAGGTCGATTTCGCCCCTGGCGTAGCGGGTCTTGAGGATATCAAGCGCCGTTTCACCGCCGGCCGCCGGACCGGCGATGCCTCCGAGAATCCTGTTGGCGCCGCCTGCCTGGCGCACCAGCCAGACCACGAAAAGGATCAAGCCGATGATCAAAGCCAGCATGAAGATCAGGTTGAAGATTTCTCCGATGCCGGCCGCGCCGCCAC
>JACUUL010000089.1 GCA_014859345.1 Thermoleophilia bacterium | reverse complement strand
TTTGTTCAAAACGTATTGTAAATCAATACGTTACGAAGGGAAACAGCTTTTTTTAGTAGAGTCGAGATGTGGCGCGGTGGTTTAGGATAGGCCTATCCGTTTCCGCCCCTTTCGTCCGGCGGTGTCTCAATAGCCCGTCCATGCTCCGTTTCCACATCCCGCTCATCGAACCGGACGTGCGGATTTCCCGCATCCGGCTCTCAGACAAGGTCTCATGCTTTCGCCCACGGAAAGTTGCGCGTCCGTTCGGCCAGCCGGGTTAGCCCTAATGTCTTGTAGAGGAGCTCATCGGGGAATTGTGAGATTCCCCTTCCCGGTCTCTTGTGCTTGTGGCGCAACCACTGGCGCAGCCTGAACCGAGCGTGGGCGTCCACATTCCGGTAGGCTTTGCTGACAGGTCCGAGGCAGAAGTAATTGGCCCATCCCTCCAGTTTCCTGTTGAGGTGGGCAACCCGTTCCTTGGGGTCTTTGAGCAGCCATCGACGCCGGGTGGCTTCGCTTATCTCCCGGCACATGCGCCGGACGGCTTCCTTGCACGGGGTCGTGCCAATGTAGGCCCTTCCCGTCTTCGGCGAGTAACAGCGTCCGATTGTGTATCCCAGGAAGTTGAGTCGTTCAGCCGGCAGCACGCGAATGCCCGTCTTTGTCTGGTTGATTGTCAGTTTGAGCTTTTCCATCATGGCCCGCATCTCCGTCATTGCTTCTTGTGCTTTTCCGCGGCAGCAAATCACGTAGTCATCCGCGTAGTTCACGATGTACGCCTTCAGCCGCTCCTGATGTCCCAGTTTCTTCCAGCCCAGGATGAATCGTCTCATGTACAGGTTGGAGAGCAGCGGGGATATCGGCGCCCCCTGGGGTGTCCCGCGTCCCTTGTCCTTGCCGGGTGTCCTTCGCTGTTGCCGTCCACGATCGTCTGTCTCCTCAACCGGCGCTTTCATCCACATCTTGATCAGCTTCAGCATCTTTCCGTCGCTGATGCGCCGAGCCAGCGATTTCATCAGTTCCGCATGAGGGATCGTGTCGAAATAGCTGCTGAGATCCGCGTCGATCACTTCGGTGTGTCCTGTGTTCACCAGGGAGTGAACGGTTCTGATCGCATCATGGGCGCTGCGTCCGGGCCGGTAGGCGTATTGCTCCGGCTGTAAATCCGCCTCGAAAATCGGCTCCAAAACCAGCGCCGCCGCCGTTTGCGCCACCCGGTCTTTGATCGTCGGGATTCCCAGCGGCCTTTGTTTCCCATCCGGTTTCGGGATAAAGATCCGCCGGATCGCATCGGCCCGGTACTCTTGGTTTCGAAGCATCTCCGCCAGTTCGTCCAGCCACCGTTCCCGGCCGTATGCCTCGATCTCCCCAAAGGTCACCCCGTCCACCCCGGCCGCTCCGCCGTTGGCTTTGCAGATCCCGTAGGCAAACCGCAGGATGTCCTCCCGGTAGATCTTGTCATACAACGCGTGGAATCGATAGCCCGGCGATTCCTTCGCTTTGGCATTCAACGTCATCTGCAGCTTCCGAACCTTCTCCGGAGTTGTTAGGCTCATACCAATCTCCCGGCTCTCGCTCCTTTGACGTCGGCCTTGAACTGAGGCCCCTTCCCTCCACCGGAGTTACCCGGCTTCCCCGGTACTACGAGCCTCTCCGCCACCCCATGCGGCCCGGCCTGTCCCTCGCGGGCTCCCGGTTGGCGCTCACTCGCCACCGCTGGGGCTTCCCGTGTTGCGCCGAATCTCCTTTGCATACATGCCGTCGCCACTACCCCGGCGGGACCGCTGGGTGCCGGTGTCGCTCTCCTTCCCCAGCGGCAGCGGCCTTCCCCATAATTCAGGTGGGTCGGCTCCCGCATCGCCTTTTCCGAGGCCTGCTCAGCGTTCACTCGCGTTACGGCCTGCATACTCGCCAAGTCGCCTTGCGACCCTCTCCACCGGAGGCTTTGAAGATTTTGTTGCCTCCACCTTCACTCCGATTGCTACCGGCTGGAGCGACCTTTGCCGGGTGGGATTGTCTCCCACTGAAGATCCGCGCCTTTTCACGGCGCACTGAATAATTCAGGCTAGCATTGTCTCTAACAAAAAGGTAATCGTAAAAACGATTAAGTCCAGTATCTTAGCAAAAAGGCGATTAGCATGTTCGTTAAACATGATGAATAATGTTGCAGCCCCGAATACTGTCGAAGTCAGAACACCGCAGACAATCCCTCTTTTTCGCATTTGTAGAACTCCATGAAGAATTATCTGACGAAGAAGAAGATGAGGGAGAGAGCGACAGCGGCAGCCGCCGCCGCTACCGCTTCAGCACGCCTCTCTTGGAATCTCCTCATGAGGTCTAATGTCAATTGAGCCATTTCCATCACCTTATCCCAACTATGGTAGCCTGAATAGGGATCATCTATCCCTGCATATCTTGGGTGTAGATGGCTTGATCCTCCCAGCAAAGACACTGAGGAATGCGCGAAATAGTCCTGAACGACATGGAGATACTTTCCGAATTCTTTGGGGTCGAGGGTCGTCTCACAGATCGTTATCGCTTCGATATATCGTTCTGTAGAGATAAAATGCCAGTCCTTTCTCTGTTGCTCATCGGGAGTTGCCCAAGTAGTATCGGAACTACGAATATTGTCGACATAATTATTTGCCTCCGCTATTGTCGTTGCCAAGTCCGGAGACATTCCTGCAAACATGATCCCAATTTTTCTTGTCCAGTGATAATGAACTAGCTCTCCCCATTTTCCATTGGGATCGATGACGTTCACTGGATTATTACTACAGTATGAATATAGGTTCCATCGTTGAGGATCGGCTTTTGCCACCTGTAATACTAGCTTCGGATCTACGGAAATAAACCTATACTGCGTCCTATCGTAATACCTGGCGCCGAAGTAGTCGAGTCCGGACTCGGTGTCCCTCTCCTTGCCGGAGAACTTGAGCGCGGGATCATAAACGCTTGTCCACGTCTTCTGAATCC
>JACUUL010000088.1 GCA_014859345.1 Thermoleophilia bacterium | reverse complement strand
CTTGTCATCCCGAGCGCAGCGAGGGATCTGCTTTTTCAGCTCACAAAAAAGCAGATTCCTCGGCCGCATCGCTCCCCCGGAATGACAACCGGGGATTCACGCAGGTCCCTCCGAATGACACCACGTCAAAGCTCGTCCGGCATCTCCCTGAGCTCCCTCAAAGAGAACACCGGCCCGTCGGTGCACACGTACCTGGCGCCGACGTTGCAGCGTCCGCAGAGCCCGATACCACATTTCATCCGGCGTTCCAGAGTCGTGTAGATCTGTTCTTCCCGGTAGCCCATTTTATCTAAACTCTGCAGCGTGTACTTGATCATGATGGGCGGCCCGCAGGTGATGGCCACCGTGTCCGCGGGGTCCGGGTTCTCTTCCTCCAGCACCGTGGGCACCAGGCCCACCCGCCCGGACCAGTCCGGATGCTCGGCGTCCACGGTGGCGACGAAGTCCAGGTCTGACCGCTCCTGCCAGGCCTGCCGGTCTTCGGCAAAGCAGAGGTCGGCCGGGGTCCGGGCGCCGTATATCAGGTTCAGGCGGCCGTAATCATCCCTGTGGTCCAGCAGATGCATAAGGAGCGACCTGAGCGGCGCCATGCCGATGCCGCCGCCCACGACCAGGATGTTCTTTCCCCGCCACTCCTCCGCCGGGAAGGCGCAGCCCAGAGGAGCCCGCACCCCCGCCTTGTCTCCCTCGGCCAGTTCGTGGATGGCGCGGGTGACCTCGCCGGTTCTCATGACCGAGAACTGGATGTAATCCCGCTGCGAGGGCGGGGAGGAGATGGCAAAGGTGGACTCGCCGGCGCCAAAGACGCTCAGCTGCCCGATCTGCCCCGGCAGGAACGCAAAGCCCTCCATGACGGCCGGATCGTCCAAGACCAGCCGGTATGTCCTGATGTTCGGGGTTTCGGCGACCACCCCGACGACCGTGGCCGGTTCGGGAATAAGCGGCGTGCCGGCGCCGGGACCGGCCTGTGCTACGGTCGTCACTTGGGAACCTCCCGGCTGGCGGACTTTTCAGCGGCTCGGGCCCGCGCCGCCTCCAGCACTTCCCGGATGTCCAGCCCGGCCGGGCAGCCGCGGACGCAGCGGCCGCAGCCGGTGCAGAGGATCTCTCCCTGGTTGGCGGGATAATAGCTGAACTTGTGGTTGACCCGGTTCCGGAAGCGGTGGGCCGGCGCCGGCCGCGGGTTGTGTCCCGAGGTTTCCTGAGTGTAGAGATGGAACATGCAGGAATCCCAGCTGCGCAGGCGCTCGCCCTCGCGGTCGGACCGCATCTCGTCGGTGATGTTGAAGCAGTAACAGGCAGGGCAGCTATAGGTGCAGTAGCCGCAGGAGAGGCACTTCTCCGTGGCGCGGCTCCAGAAATCCATATCCGCGAATATCTCCATGAGTCCGCCTTTGAGTCCGGCCAGGTCCACGCGGGCCGTCTCGGCCAGGGGAGGCGGCTCCAGTTCTGAATCCTCAAAGAGCGGCCCGGCGGTGATCTCGCCGCCTTTGCCGGTGATGGCCTCCGCCAGGAATCCGTCCTCCACGGGATACATGAAAACATCCGATCCGGATTTCTCCGCGGACCCGTTGGGAAAAGACGAGCAGAAGCAGGCGGCGTCGCAGGTGACGCACGCCAGCGTGATCACCGTGATGTTCTCACGCCGGGCCCGGTAATGGGGATCGTTATAGGTTTTGGCAGACGCCTGCCGCGGCGAAAAGAGCGCGTCCAGAATGGTGATTGCCCGGGCGTCGCAGGCCCGGGCCCCGAAGAGGACAGTCTTCTCCGGCTGCGGTTCTTCATGCCTGAGCTCCACGCGCTCGCCATCCGCGGTCAGGGCGTACCTGAAGGAAAAGAGCTTTTCCGTGCCCGGCAGCAGAAGATGCTTGGCCGAAAGGGTCGTCAGCCTGTCCAGGGAAAGCACGCCGGTCCCGCCTATGGTATCGAACAGGACGGCGCCGCCGGTGTCACGGGCTTCCTGGGGAGCCCATACCTCATGGCCGCCGGCGGTCAGCGATGCCAGCAGTTCCGGAATTTTTTCCGCTTCGATGAATCTCATCATTGCTTTTCCCAGGTGTCTGTCTTTATATCAAAAGTCAGCAGCGGCGGTTTTTGCTCCATGCTGGCGCCGGCCCGGTAGCCGAACATCTCCTCGATGGCGCGGTTCTGCTCGCCCAGCATAAGCATCAGGGGAATGCCCGCCGGGCAGGCGCGCTCGCACTCGCCGCAGCCCGTGCAACGTCCGGCCAGGTGGCTGACGCGGATGTGCTGCGCCATCCGCGCCTGGGAGGCGACGGCCTCGTCGCTCACCCAGCGAGGCTCGCGGGTCTGCATGGTGCAGACGTCGCGGCAGAAACACATTGGGCAGGCCTCCCGGCAGGCGTAACAGCGGATGCAGCGCGAGAACTGCTCCTCCCAGAATTCGCGCCGCTGCGCCGGGGTCATGGCCGCGAATCGTTGCTCGAGCTCCGCCGGCTCCGCCGGGGGCGGGACCTTCGGATTATCCAGGTCGCCGGCAGCCTCGTCGTACAGGACCGGCACGAGGTCGCGGCAGCCGCGGCACTTGGCCAGCAGGACATCCTCCCTTGGAATAGTCGTCTGCTCCACAGTCACCCGGCCCTCCGCGTCTGTGAGTTTGCAGCCGAAACCGACGCCGCGCCATAACTTCTTCACATCGAGCATGCCCGGGCAGGGTACGCCGATGATCCGCACCCTCTCCCTCTCGACCTCCCGCTCCACTATCAGCTGGACGATGGCGCGCGCGTCGCACCCCTTGGCCACGATGCCGGCCGTCCTGTCTTTCAGCCGCGGCAGGTAGACCGCCAGGTTATGCACGCAGGTGGAATCGAAGACCGCGGCCCCGGCGTCCGCCGCCGTGTAAAACCGCGCCGGCTCGGCCACGCCGGTCTTTTCGTTCCTCGTCCATCCCAGGACCAGGTCGGCGTCGTTCAGGACGCTCTGGATTGTTGCTACGAGTTCATTCATGCACTCTTACGAGCCTCGTCTGTTATCCTGTAAATTGAAATTCCGGATCCTT
>JACUUL010000087.1 GCA_014859345.1 Thermoleophilia bacterium | reverse complement strand
TTAAAAAACACAGGAGGCGCTGCGAATGTGTTGCTCACGCAAGAAAAGCGGGCCGGAAGGAAATAGACGCCGGAAAGGCGGCAAACGGACACTTCTATTTGGCATGCTGATCGGCATGGTTCTGGGCCTCATGCTGGCGCCTAGGCCCGGCACGGAAACAATCGAGCAGATAAGGGAAAAACTGCTCCGGAATCTGCCCGCGTAGGAGCGGTCCTGGCAGCATTCTGAAACTTTAGCGTTCGCGCCGCGTCTTAATATTGTTTGATTAATTGATGAATTATTCGTCGCAAGCCCGCGAAGGGAAGTGGCGATTAGTGACGAAAGAATATCTGTTGCGCAGGTATGAGAGACCAGTGCGGTCCAGGCTGAAAAAGTGGCGATGCTAAAGGGGGCCGCGCCTCCCGTTCTCCGCAGGCGGATGCGTAGCGTTTTGTCAAAATTGTAAATCGTCTAAGCGACAGGGAAGCCGTCCGGCTTCCCTGTCGCGGTTCTGTGACACCTTCTCCCGCTCACAAACTTGAGGCCGCCGTTCATACCGCGATGAATCGGAGCCCGAAACGAAATATCCTGCAAAATCCGGCAAAATCCTCTATCATCTTCTGGAAATGAAAACCACCGAAATCACTGATCGCATCCACAGGCTGCTTGATTCCCTGCCGGACCGGCCTGGCGTCTATGTGTTCCGTGATTCAAGGGGCAAGGTCCTGTACGTGGGGAAAGCCAAGTCCCTGCGCAAGCGGGTCATGTCCTACTTTCACAAAGGCGGTCCCCGGGACGGCAGCCTGCGCACGGAGCGCATGGTGCGGCGCGTCCACGATTTCGATTTCGTTACCACTGACAATGAAACCGAGGCCTTGTTGCTGGAAGCCAATTTCATCAAGCATCACCGGCCCCAGTACAACATCATGCTCCGGGACGACAAATCGTATCCTTACGTCGCCGTGACCCTCAACGAGGAATTCCCCCGGGTGATATTTACCCGCCAGCCGCATCGCCCCGGCGTGGCCTATTTCGGCCCCTTCGTGAGCGCCGCCCGGTTGCGCGAGACCCTGGAGCTGCTTGGCAAGGTGTTTCCTTTTCGCAAATGCCGGGGCCCCCAGCCAGGACGCCATACCGGTTCTCCGTGCCTCAACTATCATATCGGCCTTTGCCTGGCGCCCTGCGCGGGCAAGGTTGACAGGGTCACCTACCGGCAGATGATCCACAAGGTGGAGCGGCTGCTGGCCGGCAAGCCGGAAGGCCTTTCCGCCGAGCTCAGGCAGGCGATGACCGAGGCCGCCGCCGCCCAGCGGTATGAGGAAGCGGCTCTGCTCAGAAACCGGCTGGGAGCGCTTGAGCATCTGCTGGAAAAGCAGCACGCCATGGCCACCGGGCTGGGCAGCCTGGACGCCATCGGCATCTACGCCGAGGGCGACTGCGCCAATGTGCAGGTGCTTCAGGTGCGCGACGGCAACCTCATCGACCGCCGCAGCTTCTTCCTGAAAAACGTCTCGGGCGAGGCGGAAGATGACGTCATCGAGCAGTTTGTCATCCAGTACTATTCGTCGCCCATCGGCCTTCCCGGTGAGGTGGTGGTGCCCGCGGGCTTCGCCGGCACCGAAGTGTTGCAGGAATTCCTCACCCAGCAGAAAGGCTCCAGGGTCGAAGTGCGCGCCGGTGTCCGGGGCAAACGCCGCCGCCTGGCCGAAATGGCCGTCCGCAATGCCGTGCTGGCGCTCCGGCAGGACCAGTTGCGCGAGCAGGAGAAGAAGGGACGCCCCGCCAGGGCGATGGCGGACCTGGCGGAGGTCCTGGGCCTGAAAAGCCCGCTGCGCCGCATCGAGTGTTACGACATATCCAACATCGGGGGTGAACATGCCGTGGGATCGATGGTCGTATTCGAAGACGGCCTCCCCCGCCCGGCGCATTACCGGCGTTTCTCCATCAGAGGAGTTCTCGGCCCGGATGACTTTGCCATGATGGCGGAAGTGCTTTCGCGCCGCTTTTCGAGGAAAGATGCCGCTTCCGGCGAAGAGGCGGCCGGCGTCAAGACCCCGGCCGTGCCCCGTGACCAGAGCTTCGCGGCCAGGCCCGGTTTGGTGGTCGTGGATGGCGGCGCCGGACAGGTATCGGCGGCCATTGCCGCTCTTAAGTTTCTGGGCGAGACGGATGTTCCGGTAATAGGCCTGGCCAAAAGGCTTGAAGAGATTTATCTGCCCGGCCGGCGGGAACCGCTCAGGCTTCCGGAGGATTCCCAGGCCCTGGGCCTGCTCCGGCGGCTGCGCGATGAGGCTCACCGCTTCGCGGTCACCTTTCACCGGCAGAAACGGGGGCGCGCGGTCAGCAGTTCCATCCTGGATGGCATCCCTGGGATCGGTCCGGCCCGCAAACAGGCGATCCTTAACCACTTCGGCTCTCCTGAAAGAGTGCTGGCCGCGGGCAGCGACGAGCTGGAAGCCGTGCCCGGGCTGCCTTCAAAAGTCGCGCGGGATGTCTACAACTACATCCACAAGCTGGGAAAAGATTGACAGGCCTATGACATCGACATCACCTTTGAAAGCTGCAATCGAAATCATCCGTTACCCGTCACCTTACGGTTCGGGCGCCTTGCTGTGGCAGGGAGGACTGCTGACCGGCCACCTGCTGCCAGGAAGCCGGCAGATCCGGAATATTGCCCGCGGCCTCTCGGCCGCGCCGGCCGCGAAAGCCGGAGCGCTGGCCGTGAAACTGGAATCCTATTTTCAGGGCGAGCGGGTGGAGTTTCGGGAAGGCGAGCTGCCCGTGGACTGGTCTGCAGGAGGCCCGTTTCAGGAGAAGGTAAGGCGGGCTCTGGCGGAAATCCCCTATGGGGAAGCTGTCAGCTATGCGGATCTGGCTGGAGCTGCAGGACATCCCCGGGCGCACCGCGCCGTGGGAAATGTCATGGCCGCAAATTCCATCCCGGTGCTGCTTCCCTGCCATCGCGTGATCAGGAGCGACGGCCGGCCGGGGGGTTTCACGGCCGGCGAAGACTGGAAATCCCGGCTGCTGGAGATCGAAGGATTGCGCCTTCCCCCGCCCTTCCGCCGCGCCCGCGAATCAAATAAACTTTAATTAGCATTTTTTCCAGGTTCCGGTTTCTGGATGGGAA
>JACUUL010000086.1 GCA_014859345.1 Thermoleophilia bacterium | reverse complement strand
GTCTGCCCGTCACCGGGGATCATGATCCCGTCGCCAGTGGGAGCGGTCCAGGTGGGGGTGATGCCGGCGTGGCTGCCGACCTGAGGCGTTACGTCAACGCGCGCCATTTACTTCTTCTCCTTTCCGCCCTTGGCCGCGCCGGCTTCCGGCTCCTTCTTGCTTTCACCGGTGGGAGCGGAGACCTCGTCATATCCGCGCAGCTCGGCTTCCTTCTCCCAGATGCTGCCGACTTCGACCTCGAAGGTCTGGCCCGATTTGGTGTTGTGAAACCACCTTGTCTTTGCCATCTGCTTCACTCCTTTAGGTGGCCCGGCTCCCGGCGTATGGCAGACCGGGAGCCGGGCCCTTCCAAGGGGGGCGTTAAAGCCCGCCTTCAGACATGGGGTATCAGGATTAGGCGGTATAGGCACCCTTGTTGAAGGTGCCGAGCGCCATGTATTGGCCGCGCGGCAACTTCGAGCCGAAAACGTACAGGCCCTTCACGCCGGTGGCGAAGTCGTTCTGCAAGCTCACAGTCTCGATGAGCTCGATCGCCGAAGCGAAGGTAATCATGTTGTCACCCGCCATGACCTTATACTTGGCCGCGCCGGCATTCGGCACGTTGGGCGAGACGAAGGGAGTCACGCCGCTTACCGGTTTCATCTTGCCGGTGTTTACTGCGAACTCTCCGCGAGTGGCGGCGTCGCCCAACTCGGTAACTCTACCCGAGAGTTCGATGTAGAGCATCGTTCCGAACCACTCCGGTATGACCACGCGCGGATCCTTGCGCGGAGCCTTGGCAGTCACCAGCTTCTCCCTGAGGATAGCCAGAGCCACGCTCGGAGCGATCTCGCCGGAGCCCAGGCCCACAGTAATCGGCGTGGTGTCATCACCATAACCGTTGCCCGCGGCGATGGCCGAGTAGTTGGCTGCGATGGCCTGGTCAATTACGTCGCCCACGGCCTGAGATGCGCGCTGCGAGCCCTGATCAATCAGCTGCAGCTCGGAGAAATTCTCGCGCACCTTCGGTACCTTGAAGAGGAACTTCTTCTCTTTGTCGATCTGGATGTCAACGGCGTTGTCGCCCAGCGCGGTCCAGTCGTTGTCGGTCCAGCCGCCGGTGTAGTCAGTCACTGACACATCGGAGACGTAGAAGGCCTTGACCGTGCCGCCCTTCTTGGCCTCACCCTCGTAGTTGCGATTGGTGAGGGCCTGGACGTAGACGAAGTCCTTGTCCAGGTATTCCAGGATCCGCGCCGACCACACGGTCGACTCAGAGGCCAGCGGGGTACCGCTGCCGGACGGTCCGGCGCCACCCATGATCGGCGGGTAGTACTTACCCCCCAGGTAAAAACCGCCCTTCATCAGTTCTTTCAGCATGTTCTTCCTCCAGTCTTCCTGGCATAAAAAAACCGCCCGTGAGGCGGTTTCTCATGCCTATATTTGGTTCTTTACTTACGGCCCGCTTTCAACGCCGCATCCATGGCTTTGTTGATTGCGTCCTTGTCGCCCTTGGCAACGGCGGCATCAAGCGACATGCTCTGTCCGCCTCCGCCAGAACCGCCGAAATCTCCGCCACTCTTGCCCGGTGCCTGACTGGTCTTGAGCTTGGGATTGTTCTTGACGGCTGCCTCCACCAGCGAGTCCAGCTCGCCGGCGAATCCATCATCGTCGAGGTCGAGAGCCTCGGCGTCCTGCAAGAAGCTCCGGGAGTCGGCCAGCGCCTCCGCGTCCGCGCCATGCTTCTTGGCAGCCCGGCTGATTGCCCGCTCGATCTTGAGCGACTTCATCTCCGCCGAGGCCTTATCGAGCTTCTTCTGGAGAGCATCTACGTCCGGCTCGTCATCGCCCTCGACACCCAGTGCCTTGGCGATTGCCTTCAGTTTCTTTTCCGTCTCATCCTTGGCCTTCCTCGCATCGCGAGAATCCGTGCGACGCTTCGCGTTTTCCTTGCGGAGTTTAGCGATCTCCTTCTTGAGCATCTCGACATCCTCTGAAGAATCATCAGATTCCTCATCGTCACCGGAACTTCCTGAGCCCGGGTCCTGATCGTCGCCGTCAGTGCTGCCCTCCTCGCCTCCTTCGCTGCTGGCCCCGTCGCCCTCTCCGTCATCACCAGACCCGCCAGCGATGGTTGGGTAGAAGCGTCCGTTGAGCCAGAAGCCACGAACTGTTTTATTGATTTGGTCTGCCATCAAGGCTTACCTCCTTTTCGGCGCGCACCAGGCGCGCTTTTGAAAGCATCTATTCCGACCCCCGGCAGAACGCCGTCGGGCCCACAAGGCGGAGTGACCTTCCGTCATCCGGCGCCCTTCCCAGGGATGAGTGAATGCGTGGAAATACCGGGTTGACCGGAAGCCGGAAGGTTAAATGGCTTTCTTGATCTGCTCGCGGTACCTCAGGCGCTTGCGATCGTGCTCGTTGACAAATCCGGTCAGTCTCTGCTGGGCGCCGGCCAGCTGCGTCTGGCGCCGGCTAAGAAGTGCTGAATCTCCAAATTCTTTGGCACTGGCCACCTGGCGCTTTTTCTCTCTAACCTGGCGCTCGTGGTAGCGCTGCTTTTCCCGCTCCTTATAGCCCTCGGGATCCGCAGTGCCCTTGTGCGGCTTCGTCAATCCCTTGATATACGGCCTTACGTCATGCCGGCAGTTTGGGTGGAAAAGACCAGCGGCTTCGGCCTCAGACACCGACGGATATTCATCGCTTTTGCCGGAGATCGAGAGAATTTGCCCTTCCCACGGCTCGCATACGGGGCATTCCTCCGGCGCATCCGAGACGATGACCAGATCCCGCCCGTCCTCCTGATACGACTTGAGCCTGCCCTCAATCATGGCGTGGCCGGCGCCGGTCCTGGTGGCCATCTCCACGTAACTCTCCAGCCGCCAGTTGCGGCCGCTCCGATCGATAAACCCGATGATGCCCCGGCCGGCGAAGCGGTCCATGGCCGCCTGTGCGGCCTCCCGGCGCGTCTGGGTGCCGGTAAGCACCTGCGCCATGGTCTGTGAGATCGTCGCCCGGTACATGTCCACGGATGACCTCAGGATCTGCGTGTGCGTGGCTGTGACCAGGCCGATGGTCTCTCTAGCCAGGGCGTTTACCGCACCCCGGTTGTAACCGGTGAAATTACTGCCCAGCTCTA
>JACUUL010000085.1 GCA_014859345.1 Thermoleophilia bacterium | reverse complement strand
CTCCTGTCGGAGTGGCGGAATTTGGTAGACGCGCTAGGTTGAGGGCCTAGTGAGCCGATGGCTCATGGGGGTTCAAGTCCCCCCTCCGACACCACTATATTTCCCTGCAAAGAGGTAATATTTTCACCGGTGTCCATTATCCCCTTTCGCTCCGACTTTATTAAATCCCGTGGATAACACGATAGATAACACATATTCTTAGAATCCCAAAGACCGCGAGGACGCCTCCCTGTTCTTTAGGCTTCTCTCCCGCCGCTACGAAAAGGCCAGCATCATCATCACCTCCAACAAGAGCTTCAGCGACTGCGGCGAGATCTTCGGCGATCAGGTGATGGCCACCACCATCCTCGACAGGCTCCTTCATCACTTCACGGTAATCTCCATCAAAGGCGATGGCTACCGGCTCAGGGAGAAGAAGAAAACGGGAATGCTGGAAAGACAGAGGACCAGAAAGGAGGAGACAGATACGGAAAAAGATGAAAAGAAAAAAAAGAACCGCTAAAAAGCTGATAAAAAGACTGCTGAAAACCGGACATTTTATTTTCCTGAAAAGTGGACAAACTCGCTCGATGATGGCGGTCTCGAAGGTCTGTGACCTAGCAACGTCATTCCCTCGCTCGGCCCAGCCCCCATTGGAAAAATTAAGGAGGCGCCGCCCTTAGCCGCGCCTCTTTAATGAAGCTGGACTGTCATCGTTTAAAATCTTCTTATGAGTCGCAAGCCCGCCCCAAGGCCAACCAGCGCCAAGCCGGACAGGAAATAAGCCAGGATTCCGGTTCCAGTGACTGGAAGCGTCAGCGCAGTGACAACAGGCGGCGCCGGCAGCGCTGCCCCTACAGGTTTTGCCACACCTGTTTCCGTCGATTTCAGCAACGATCCTCAGGAGGGCTGGGTGTCGCTCGCCGGAATGTTCGTCAGCCGCGTCTGCCCCGAGCCGTCGGCGTTCATGACGTAGATTTCCAAATTGCCATCCCGGTCGCTGACGAAGGCGATCCGGGTGCCGTCCGGCGACCAGGCGGGATAGAAGTCGAAGGCCGGATTGTTGGTCAGGTTCATCTGCCCCGAGCCGTCGGCGTTCATGACGTAGATTTCGAAATTGCCATCCCGGTTGGAGGAAAAAGCGATCTGAGTGCCGCCCGGTGACCACGCCGGCACTGAGTCAGATGCCGGATTGTTGGTCAGATTGGTCTGGCCAGAGCCGTCGGAATTCATCACGTAGATCTCGAAATTGCCGTCCCGGCGCCCGGATCGGCGTCTTCCACGATCACTATCTCTCTTTGCGGGGCGCCCGGGGACGCGGCAAGGGGCGCAAACTGAGGCAGCGCAAGGTTTTCCGCCGGCGCGGTTTCATCCGTCCCGGCCAGCGGCCGGCTTACCCGTATCTGCATGATTTCCCCGATGATGTGCCGCCCACCCGCGGGAAAGGGAGCCGGTGCGTCGTTCTTCAGGGTGAGGACCGCGCCGGCGGCCACGCTGGAGAAATCCACCAGAATATCGGCCCGTTCACCGGGCGCCAGCGGTAGGCGCGTCACCGGAGCCAGGCTGGAAAGCAGGCCGCCGTCCGTGCCGATCACGTGAAACGGCAAAGGCTGCCCGCCGTCCTCGAGCCACAGGTCATAGAAACGGGATTGCGACCCGTTCAGCAGGCGCAGGCGGTAGCGCCGGGGCTCGATATCGAGCACCGGCCAGGCCGCCCCTTTGACCACGGCGATATCGCCGAAGAAATCCATGTTCCAGACAGGACGGACACTCGTCATGCCCACGGTCGGATAGTACAGCGAGCCGTCCGGATTCAGGGACCGGTCCTGGAGCAGGACCGGTATCTCGTATTCTCCCCGCGGCAGGTCCAGGCCGTCTTCGATGTCATCCCTGATGATGTAAAAGCCCGCCAGCCCCGCATAAAACGTTCAGGCGCGTGATCGCCATCGCGTGATCGTGGTACCAGAGGGAGCAGGCCTGCTGGTCATTGCGGTAGATGAAATCATCCGGATTGTAGTCGGGTCCGGCCTCAGCCGCCCCCGGGTCCGACCATGCCAGCGGCAGGCCGTCGAATTGCGGCGGCGTGAATCCGCCATGCAGATGCGTTATCGTGCGCACCTCGGGATACAAAGCGCCGTGAAAGATGGTTGTGTCGATGGCCTCACGGAGAAGATGGACCTCCGGCATGCCGTCATTGATCCATCGCACCCTCACCGGGCGGCCGCGGCGGGCTTCAATAGTCGGGCCCGGATAGGCGCCGCGGCGTAACCCCAGACCATGGTGGGCGGCAGCTGGCTGTGGAGCTTCTGGGAGAACTGGGTGAGCAGGATCTCGTAGTAATCCTCGCCCTCGTAAGAAGTGGTATCCGGAGGAAGAACGGCCGGCACGGGCAGGGGATCGATGAACCGGTCAATGTCGGCGGGAAGCCTGAGAGCCTCGGGCGCGGTTGCCGTTTCCGTGCCGGGAGCCGGCGTCTCTTCACTCCCGCATTTCAGGCCGAATTGCCAGGGCAAGAGCAGTCCCGCCCCGGCCATGGAGCCGAGCTTTAGCAACCTTCTTCTGGTCAGCATGCTCTTCTCCATCTTTTTTCCTCGAGGCCGGAGGTTGTTTCCTGAAGAGCTTAAAATCCTATTCCTATCATATCCTAACCATGCTGATTCCCGTTGACGGGATCCGGCGCACAGCCGTATACTCCGGAACACCGTGAACAAGATGGACAAACCTGTCATTCCTCCTGAACGGGGAGACGACCTTCACAACCTCGAAATGGCCGGACAGGCCGATGTCACCCTGTTTATGGCTGGAAACCAGTTCATGGTAATGGAGGAGTTGCTGGCCGCTTTCCGCCGGGAGCACCCCGAAATAAAGCGCATCTTCTACGAGACGCTGCCGCCGGGGCTGGAGCTTAAGCAGATTCTTGCCGGCGGGATGGTCTTCAGGGACCGGGTGATTGAACTCATCCCGGATGTTTATTCCGCTGTCTCAAAGAACGCCATGGAGCAGCTGGCGGCCGCCGGGCTGATAGACAGCGAAGGCGGGCCTGGCTACCGAAAATACCTGCACAACCGCCTGGCGCTGATGGTGCCGCGGGGAAATCCTGCCGGCATCTCATCCGTTGCAGACCTGGGACGGGAAGATGTGC
>JACUUL010000084.1 GCA_014859345.1 Thermoleophilia bacterium | reverse complement strand
CGGAACTTCCATGATAGTCTGACTCGGGAAGATACCTGGAGATGGATCGCTAGCGGCCGGTGCTAAGCAGCTGGCTTATCTTCTGGTCGAACTGCTCCTCGGATAGCGGCCCGATGTAGAAATCCAGAATGCTGCCGTCTGCTCCCAGGAAGAATTTGGCCGGGTGTCCGGCACCCGGCACACGGGCGGCTTTCTGAAAGCTGGAGAAGATATCGGAGTTAGGGTCGAGTACACCCGCGAATGACATTCCCGCATCACTCATAAAACCCCTGGCGTCATCAGGCTTGTCCTTGACTGCCACGTACAGGAAGGTCACCTCATTCTTGTATTTGTCGCCAGCCTTGGCGAGCGCCGGCGCTTCCCGCCGGCAACTGGCTCACCAGGAGGAGCCGAAAGTTATTAGCATCGGCTTGCCGGCATCCACCAGGTCGGTGAGAGCCAAGGTGCCGCCTCCGAGTGATTCGACGCTAAAATCGGGAGCCTTGGCATGAGCGTTTCTCTCCGCAGTTGCGCCGGCATCGGTGACGCCGGCGGAGCCGTTACCACAACCCGTTGTCATAATTGCGGCCACCGTTAGGACAGCCACGGTGACACCAGCGAGGGTCAGTTTCCATGCCCACAGATTACGGCGATTCATGATAATCCTCTCTTATCTTACGAAAGCTCCGCGCCTTTCCGGATTAATATAATATAATACCTCCACATTGGCACCTCCGCCACACCCCTGCTTTCAGCCGGATTTGGGGTCGGCGGCGAGGCGGCCATGATTCCGCCGGACGATCCGCTACCCGCCTCGCCAACGCTGACAAATGGACCTCTTGCCACGGCCAGCCGGCTCTCGGCCCTTTTCTTCCATTTCATCAAGAACGCGCTTTAAGCGATCTTCAACCCTTCCCCGCTGGAAGCAGCCAGCGCAAGTGTCAATCCCAGTTGGCTTTGCCCGCTTTTTTTCATTGGAGCCTCCTTTGGTGATTAATTCTGGGCGAGAAGTTCTCGGCCCAGCCCGCTATCAAGCGATTATTAACACCGGGGGGCTTCCTCTGGGACTTATACATTCAAACATTTTATTTTGCCGATTAGCGGTAATTTAGCACCGGTACTGAAACATGAGGCATCAACTTGATAAAAGGGTATTTTTAACACAAAAGTTTCCTCCGACGAGGCCGCCTGCTATGATTATTTAAACAATAAATTTCGAACACGCAGATGGCCGCGGGGAACATAAGAGGGATCAGCCTTGACCGACATTAGCATGCTCATTCATTCCGTTCATGAACTCATCATCAGCGAGGCGCGCGTCGACGGTTTCAGGTTCGCCCGAGAGACATCCTACCACTCCGGCGCGTCGGTCGATGTCTCGACGTTCAAGGAAGCGAGGCTCGAATGGAAGCGGGTCACCCAGGAGGGGCTGACAAGTTTCGTCTTCAGGTTCCCCCAGGGTCTGCTTGTCGTGGGACTCAGGAACAATTTTCTGCACGCGGACGCATACGGCGTGGATGACGACGCGGCGATCGGCCTGCTCGAGCTGGTACGGCAACGGATTCCTCCCTCCGAACAAAAAGAGGATGTCGTCGAAGTCTCCTTCTGGCGGAGGGGCCAGCACGGGCCGCAGTGCACAAAACGCGGGATCACAGGGCCCGCGTGGCCGGAGGTCAGGGGCAATTATGTCAACACAACGTGCACCGCGCTTGAGGAGTTGCTGGCGACGGATTTCGAATCGGGGCCGGAGGGCAAGCTGGTGCTGTGGCACGGCGAGCCAGGTACCGGCAAGACATACGCCCTGCGTTCCTGGGCCCGCACGTGCCAGGACACGATCGATATCAACTACATCGTAGATCCCGACCTCTTCTTTGGCGCAAGCGCCGACTACATGCTCGATATCCTGACGAGGGCGCCACGCAAGAAACTGAACCTGTTCGTCGCCGAAGACACCGGGGAACTGCTGGCAACGGATGCCAGGCAGCAGACGGGGCAGGCATTATCACGCCTGCTGAACGTCTGCGACGGGCTGATCGGGCAGGGCCTTCGCATTCTGGTGCTGATCACGACCAACGAAGATCTCGGCGCCCTGCATCCGGCCATCGTACGGCCAGGGCGTTGCTATGCGAACATCACCTTCGAGACATTCGATCAAGCACAGGCCCGGGAATGGCTTCGTTCCCACGGTGTGGAAAGTATGTCAATTCCTTCCCGGAGCACGATAGCGGAACTTTACGCGGCCATAGAGAATAAACAGATCATCGCGCAGAAACCGAAGCAGTTCGGCTTCGCCGGACAGCTCAGAACGGTATCTGAATAAAGCTCGGTCAGGGATTGAGTGCCTTCGGCGCTGCATTTGTTAGACATCCCAAGAAACATGCGAAGAGCGAGATAATCGTCGATTGGCTCATGCAGCAGCCTGAAAAGGTGGGAGCAGACGTAGCGCTCTTCTCGGTTATAGTCATCCATAGTCCATCAATTGGTACGGACTATGCGGCATTTGGCCTGACCTCTTTTGAAAGCCTGTCTTCAAGTTGGACTTCTGTCTTCAGAAGGTCGTACCGGGACTGCAAATTCAACCAGAACTGTGGTTCCATTCCAAAAAAGCGGCCCAGGCGTAAAGCGGTGTCGGCGGTTATGGAACGCTTTCCCTGTGTTATTTCACTAATTCTGCGCTGGGGAACACTGATATCCTTAGCCAGCCGATACTGGGAAATATTCATTGGCTTTAGGAATTCTTCCAAAAGAATCTCTCCGGGATGAATTGGTTCGAAATCTCTCTTAGTCATTTTGCACCTCTAATGATAGTCAGTGATTTCCACATCATAGGCATCTCCGCTTTTCCAAATAAAGCAGATCCGCCATTGATCGTTGATCCTGATGCTGTGCTGTCCAGCACGCTCGCCTTTTAGTTTCTCAAGCCGGTTTGACGGCGGTATTCTAAGTGAGTTTATCTGGCCTGCCGCTGATAAGATTTCCAACTTACGTGCAGCCAAGCGCTGGATATCCCTTGGGAGCTTTTTGGAAAATCGCCCCTGATAGATTTTTTCAGCTTCCCGGCTCTTAAAGGACTTGATCACGAATACATATACTAACGTTCGGCATTAGTATTGTCAAGCATTAGTAATAATATAGCTACTGAAGTTCGAACCCTGTTTGGTCTCAAGATTTCGAGAACAAAAAATGGCTTAGTTAAGCCATT
>JACUUL010000041.1 GCA_014859345.1 Thermoleophilia bacterium | reverse complement strand
GCCAAGTGGAAGAACAACCCTGTTTTTATTTACCGTAGTTCAGAGCTTCCCTAGTATTGTGTCCCCGAAATAGAATTAGTATTGTGTCCCCGAAATAGAATCCTTGGGTTTCAGGCTCTAAGAAAGGCCAGCCCTTCCTCAAACGCCACCGGGTCGACACCCAACTCTTCCTTCATCCTGGTGATGTCGCAGACGTTGTCGATCTGCAGCATTTTCAGCTGATCGGTGGTGAGCAGCGGTTTTTTCTGCACCCGTTCGAAGAACCAGGCTGCCGGCCTGGCCAGCGACACGGGGATGTGGACCTTGAGCCGGCGTTTGCCCATCACCCGGCACATGGAGTCGATCATCTCGTTGAAGGTGAACTGGTCCGGACCGCCCAGGTCGTATGTCTGGCCGATAGTCCTGTCGTCCCGCAGCGCCCGGGAATAGCTGGCGGCGACGTCAGCCACTGCTACCGGCTGCACGCGGTTGTGACCGGCGCCGATCACGGAAACCACCGGCGCCCATCTGATCTGCTGCGCCAGCATTTCGATGAAATCGCCGCCCGGTCCGTGGATCATCGACGGCCGGAAGATGGTGAAGTCAAGGCCGCTGCCGCGCACCGCCTCCTCCGCCATCCACTTGGTGCGGTAAAACTCGCTGCCGGTGTCCGGCCCGGCGCTCAGGGCGCTCATGTGAAGATAACGCTTCACCCCGGCCACCGTTGCCGCGGCCATGGCATTATATGTGCCTTGCACGTGAATCTGCTCGAAGGTGGCGCCGCGGGGCTGGAAGATGATGCCGACCATGTGTATGAATGCATCGCAACCGGCTGCCCCCGCGGCCAGTCCGTCGGCGTCGCCGATGTCACCAGGGACGATCACGGCGCCCAGCTTCCGCAAAAGATCTGCATCGGGGCCGTCAGGGTCAACGGCCAGGCACGCGAGATCATGGCCGTCAGCGGCCAGCCGCCTGGCCAGGTGTTTGCCGACAAAGCCCGTGCCGCCTGTAATGAAGATCTTCATGTGGGTATCCTACCCCGGTTTTCCCGGGGGTATCACGCCGCGGGCGCCTCCATGCCGGATGCTACTCCTGCAGATGCCCGCGGCCGGCCCCGCCGCTGCGGACGATCTTCTCGATTGATTTCTGATCACCCAGGACCAGGAGCCTGTCGCCTGCCTCCAGCCTCTCCGCTGCGCCGGGAGCCATCAGGTATTTATTATCGCGATTGATGCTGGCCACCGTAACACCGTAATTCTTGCGAAAGTCAAGATCATGAAGCGAGTGGCCTATCCAGGGCGAATCTGCTTCTACATGCAGCGACGCGACCGCGAAAGCTTCCGATTCCCGGCCGACTTCCTGCTGACCGAGGTAATCGGCGGCCGCGTGCAGGTCCTTGTATTCGCCGAGAAGAACCAGGATGTCGCCCGGGAAGATGCGGAAATCCTGATCGGGATCGAAAAAGTTCTTTCCGGCCCGGCTGACAGCAATGATCGAAACCCCCGTCTCGGCGCGCAGCGGTATCTCGCCGATGGCCCTGCCGCTGAACGCCGAACCGGCCTTGAGCCTGACTTCCTCAACCGACAATGGCCAGAGCTGGCTTTCTGAAACAGATCTCATCGCCCCCGTCAACCAGTCGGTGGCCTGCTCGGCGGCATCCTCAAAGGGGCTGAAGACGGCATCCGCGCCTGCGTCCTCGAGAATGCTGATGTCATCCTGCTTGCGGGCGGTAAGCACTATCTTGCCCGCGAATCCGCGCTGTCTCAAAGCCTTTAACAGCACCACACTGGTTTCGGGATCGGGAGCTGTGCTGACCACGAGGCGCGCCCGGTCCAGAGGCAGATGTTCCAGGAACTCGGGGTCCTGGGCGTCGCCGAACAGGGCGGGCAACCCCCTCTCCCGCCAGTCGGCGACCGCCTGGGGGTCGAAATCGACTCCGATAACCGTCTTTCCCCGTTCCTTCAGGTTATTGACGATATGGCTGCCATACGTGCCCAGACCGAAGATGATAGCCTCCACGTGCCCCATCAGATCCTTGTCCAGCGAGTCCATCTCCCGGTAAGGACGCTTTCTCTCAAAGATCGAGAGAGCCGGTGAGAGCAGTCTGAAGAGGGGGGCGGAATAGATGATCATATAGGTGGACAGTCCGATGGTCACCAGCCCCGTGAGAGTGATGAGCCCCATGGTTTCCAGGTCAATGTGGCCCAGGCTCAGCGCCATCGCTCCCAGGATGAGCGAGAATTCGCTGATCTGGGCGACCGTCAGGCCGGCCAGGAAGCCCGTGCGCTTGCGATATCCCATCAGCCCGATGATGACCATGACGATAAAGGGGTTCCCCACCAGGACGAACAGGGAGAAGACGGCGGACCTGCCGAGCTGGGAGCCGAGCAGAGCGAGGTCGAGACGGGCTCCCAGGTCGATGAAAAAGAAGAGCAGCAGGAAGTCCCGCAGCGTGACCAGGCGCGACGCAATGGTTTCGCGATAGGCTGTCGAGGCCAGGGAGACGCCGGCGACAAACGCACCGATCTCCTTGCTGAAATCGAGAACATCGCTGACGGCGGCCAGCACGATAGCCCAGCTGATGGCGAAGAGCAGCAGCATCTCCGGAGACCGGGCCAGCTGGTCCAGAAGCCGCGGCAGGACGTAGCGCATCAGCAGCAGAACCGCCGCCAGGAAGGCTATCCCCTTGACCAGGACGAGCGCCAGCTCCACGGCAAACGGCGACTCCGTGTTGGGGTCGCCGAAGGCCGACAGGGCGATCAGGACCAGCACGACCACTATGTCCTGCACGATCAGGAAGCCGACTGCTATGCGGCCGTGCAGTGAATCGATCTCCCGCTTGTCGGAGAGGAGCTTGACGATGATGATCGTGCTGGAGAAAGTGAGGGCCACGGCCACATAAACCGAATGCACCAGCTGCATCCCCAGGCCGAGAGCGATGACAAATCCGAATACGGAGGTGAAGAACACCTGGCCCATGCCGGTAGTCAGCGCCACCGGACCCATGGTGCGGATCATTTTGAGGTCGAGCTTGAGTCCAACCACGAAAAGCAGCAACGCGATGCCCATCTCGGCCAGCAGGGTGATCTGCTCGTGTTCGGTTATTATGCCGGCGCCGGCGGGACCGACGAGGATGCCGACCGCGATGAAGGAGACGATCAGAGGCTGCCGCAGCTTGCTGCCGATAGCGCCGACTATCGTCGCCAGAAGAAGTACCGCGGTGATCTGGAAGAATATGTTTTCTTGAATGGCTATATCTCCAGTGGCTGGCGATAAAGCTGGTCAATGAACTGCCAGGAAGCAGATCCTTTCGTCGCTCTTCGCGTTCTCGGAATGACACATAGAGCGTCACATGAAGCGGGGCGGGCGCTATACCTGATCCGACTCCGCGCTGCTCTTCTCCTCATCCTTTTCCGCTACGCCGGCCTCGGCGAAGGTGGCCATCTCACAGAGCACCTTGCAGGCGGCTTCCACCAGGCTGGAGGCCAGGGCGGCGCCGGTGCCCTCGCCCAGGCGCATGTTCATGAACAGCATGGGCTTGAGGCCGAGTTCCTCGAGCATGAGCTTGTGGCCGGGCTCGATGCTGACATGCGAGGCGATCATGTAATCCCGGCTGGCCGGGCTCAGGCTGGCGGCGATGAGGGCCGCGGCGCTGGAGATGAATCCGTCGATCACCACGGGCACCCTGTGCGCGGCGGCGCCCAGGATGACGCCGGCCAGGCCTCCTATCTCCGCGCCGCCCACCTTGGCCAGCACGTCGATGCCGTCGCCGGGGTCAGGGTCGTTGATCTCGAGCGCGCGCCGCACCGCCTCGCGCTTCTGCTCCAGGGCGGCGGCGCCGATGCCGGTCCCGCGCCCCACGGTATGTTCCAGAGAGGCGCCGGAGAACATGGTGAGGATGGCGCTGGCAGGGGTGGTGTTGCCGATGCCCATATCGCCGGTGCCCAGCAGATCGGCCCCGGCGGCGATCTCGCCCTCGGCTATCTCGATGCCGGCGATGAGGCAATCGATAGCCTCCTCCCTGCTCATGGCCGGGCCCATGGTCATGTTGGCGGTTCCGGGGCAGATCTTCTTCTGGATGACGCCGGGGATGTCGCAGGCGGCAGCCACGCCCATGTCGACGACGCGCACTTCGGCGCCCGCATGCCGGGCCAGCACGTTAATGCCGGCGCCGCTGGCAGCGAAGTTTGCCACCATCTGCGGAGTCACTTCCTGCGGGTAGGCGCTGACGCCTTCGGCCACCACGCCATGGTCTCCGGCCATGACGATGATGACCTTTTTCCCCACTTGCGGGAGGGGATTGGCCTGGATGCCGGCCATGCGGATCGACAGCTCTTCCAGGATGCCCAGGGACCCTGGCGGCTTGGTCAGCTGATCCTGCCTCGCCCGGGCCAGCCGCATGGCCTCGGTGTCAAGCGGCGTGATGCTTCCTAGCGTGTACTTAAGTTTCTCCATGATGGGCCTCCATGTTGTCGGTTAGCACTGGTTATTTTTTTATCCGCCTGTTGCTCACTGTAGCCTTCATCCTCCGCTTCGCTGGGCAAGTTCCGAGGGGCAGGCCGCCGGGGTTATTTCCGGCACCGGGTGCTGGTAAAAGCGAGCGCAGCCACCGAAATCGCTCCCTGGGTCAGAAGACCCACCCGGAAATCACGCCGGCCGGGCAGGGGGAGGGAATGACGCCTCCGAGAGTGGGTGGGAAACCACCGCCGCCGGCCGCGGGCCGGGCTGGTCCAGGGTAGCACGTGTTCGAGGTCGGGCAAAACGCCGCCCACCGCGCACCAGAAAGCAGCCGACCTGAAACCACAGCTTGTGCCGATTATGCCCAGCATGATGCCGGCAAGCAGGCCTTCGGCCTTGTGGGCGGAGACATCCTTGTGCGGCACCAGGTCCAGGAGCGCGTGGCCGGCGACGCCGGTAGCCAGCGCCGCCGCAGGCCTCTTCATCAGTCTTCCGGCAGCCGCGTTGACACAGGCATGGGGAATGACCATCATCAGCACGGGCTCCTTCTTCTGCGCCGGGAAAAGCAGACTGCCGGGCGGTCTCTCTTCCGGATATTAAAGTACTTTATCATCTTGAGTTCTTCGATTTGTCCGGAATGGATCTAGTCGAGAAGATCTGCTTCTTCCGGCGTTTTCATCGGTGACTTGCCGAGCATTGTAACGCTGTATTCTCAGCGATTAGCGGGCCAAAAGCAAACGGGATGACGCCGGCCGGTGAGCCGCGCGGCTTCCGGGAAGCGTATTCCTCAAGCCCGCCTGTTCTTTTTGATAATCCGGCTTCATATTTCTTCTCTTTTTTTATCTTGTCACAGTCTGGTGGCGATGCTACGATTTCCGTACCTGGGGCACCGGGAGAGAAAAGGCAAAGGTTCAGGCAGCGGCGTTTCTCCCAAGCCTCAAATGCGCGAGAAATCGCTCCCCGAGAGTTAATCCATATAGGTCAGTTGCGGATGGCTGCGGCCTGTTTCGATATTGGCGGTTCCGTCCGGGTATTTACACGAGTCAGGACACGAGTCAGGATAAATGAAGAGCCGGTTATCGATAATCTTGCCAATATCCATGGTCCTGCTGCTCCTGGCTGCGGCGCCGGCGCAGGCGGGTGTTTTGGGAATAGACGTCTCCCGGTGGCAGGAGGCGGTGGATTGGGATACGGTCCAGCACCACATCAGCTTTGCCATCATCAAGGCTGGCGGCTCCGACGTGGGGATGTACACCGACAGCCAGTTTGCCCGTAATCGCGACGAGGCCCGCAGGCTGAACATTCCCCGAGGATATTACTATTACGTGGGGGGTGGCGATCCCGTCCAGGAAGCCGAGCATTTCGCCGGCATTCTCGGAGAGCTTCAGCCGGGGGAGGTGGTCGCTCTCGATATGGAAATCGACGTTCCGGAACCCGTCGCCTATTCAATGAGGTTCCTGCAGAGGACCGAAGAGCTCCTGGGCGTAAAACCCCTGTTTTACACGAACATGAACCGTGTCTGGGGCTATGACTGGAGGCCTGTGGCTGAAGGCGGCTATCCGCTCTGGGGAGCCATCTACGACCGCGACCACCAGAATTTCCCTGATCCCGGAGCCTGGCCGCAGGTAACGATCAAACAGTTCACAAGCAAGGGCAGCCTCCCCGGGATCAGGAGCCGTTACGTGGACCTCAATGTGATGAGGGGAGAAGCCGGCGATTTTCTAGGGCTGGGAAAGGCTAAGGATATAGTAGAGCCTGAGGTAGACCCCGGGCAGGTTCCGGCAGAGCCCGCCGTGGAGGAAGCCAAACCGCGAAGCCCCAGGCCTGGATATATGGGCAACCTTGGCGATGGCAGGCGGAACTCTCTTGATTCGGGACAGATCCCGCCCCTGCCGCCGCTTCCTGACGATCCCGAGGCAGCGGCGCAGGAAAAAGCTGAAGAGCAGGCGGTGGCGTCAGAGTCGCACAAAGGTTCCGTTGAGGATCTGAGTACCGCCGCGGAGAATCGAGCCAGCCCGGACATCAAAGATGAAGACGGCGGCGCCGGCGTCAGGGACAACAGCGAAGAAGGGGCCGTTGACGGCACCTCCGCCAAGAGCGGCAGCGACTCCCGCTCCGTCAGCGATGACCGGGACGCTGATGTCAGGGATCCCGGCGCGGATGGCATAAAAGAAAGCAAAGAGAGCGATGAAGACGGCAGCCGTGACGGGACGGGCGGCAAGTCCGGAGGTAGCAAAAACAATCCGGACGGCAACCTGGGCGATGATGATGATGATGAAAGCGCCTCCGTCTCCGATTACCGCAACCGGTCAAAAGATGCCAAAGGCCTGGCCTCCTTTCTCGGGAAGCTTCTGTTCGGAATCCGCGCCTGACCCGGTCGAGCGTAAACTGCTTTGATCAGATTGTCCGGACTGATATTTTTACGACCATTTATCCCCCTGCCATGATGTCTGTCATCCCGAGGGGCCCATCCATTCCAGTCATTGAGATGCCTGTCATCCCGAGAAGCCAATCCTTTCCCGTTCCTTTCATCCTGAAAGCGAAGCAGCGAAGGATCTGTTTTTTTCTCAAGTGCAGATCCTTGGCTGCGCTCAGAATGAAAGGACCGGGGAAAAGACAGGCCAGGTCAAATGACACCCGGTAATCCCTCAGCATGATCGACCGGTTGTAAAATTATCGAGACCGTCAATCGCAGAGCCGGCTGGACGGACACAGGCGCTCTATAACGCACCGGTCGCACCTGGGCCTGCCGGCGACGCACACCTGGCGCCCGAGCCTGATCAGGTTTACATGCAGGCTGTATGTCTCCCCCGGAGGCACCATGGCGTTCAGGACCCGGTGCGCATTCTCCCGGGACGCGTCCTGCGGCAGGAAATCCAGCCTCTTGCAAACCCGGTACACGTGCGTGTCCACCGGCATCACCGGCCTTCCCAGGGAAAAGAGCAGAACACAAGAGGCGGTTTTCACTCCCACCCCCGGGAATTTCGTCAGGTATTCAATGGCCTCGCTGTCGCTCATTCGACCGAGGAAATCCATCTTCAGGCTCCCGTGCTCGGCCAGGAGTCCCGAGAGCGTTTCCCTGATATATCTTGCCTTGGCGCCGGCCAGGCCGCCGGACCGGACGGCGGCGGCGATGCCGCTCGCGGGAGCCCGCGCGACCCGCTCCCAGTCCGGATATATCCGCTTTAGCGACGCGAGTGACCGCTCCGCGTTGATGTCCGAAGTGTTCTGGGACAGGATCGTGTAAACCAGCTCCTCCACCGGCTGAAAGCGGGGAACCCAGCCAGGCCGGCCGTATTGCTGATCGAGCAGGCGGATGACGACCAAAAGGCGCGCGGGAGCGACCATCAGGGATTGCCCTTCCGGACGCCGACTCCGTCAATACGGCGATTTGCTGGCGCCGTCCCGGGAGCTGACGAGATCATAGAGGTCCCTTGCAGACCTGCAGCCCTTTCGGCAGGACTGAAAATTTCATGGGCAGCTCTCCGGTCACATCCCCGTCGGTCTGCACCAGCACCGTCTCGCGGGAAGGGCATTCCACCATGAATTCGCTCACCCGGTAATAGTCGGCGCCTTTATCTTCCAGGGTGGCGCTGGTCAGGGCCCGGAACCAGAAGTTGAGCATGCCGGGCAGGTTTTTTTCCTTCAGGACGCAGACGTCCAGAAGACCGTCGGTGATGCTGGCTTCCGGGTTGGGGCCGAACCGGCCGCCGTAATACCGGGAATTGGAAGCCACCACAAAATATCCCTCGGTGCTGACTCCCGGCCCGGCTATCCGCAAGAGGGGCAGCTCCTCCTTGATGAATGTCTTTACTCCGGATATAGGGAAGGCCGCCTGGCGCATGGTCTTCTTGAGCACCGGATTGAGATTCTTTATGGAAAGAGCGTCAAAACCGATGCCGGCCATGAGCGTGAAGTACCGATCTCCAGCCACGCCCAGGTCCATGGGCGTGGCCTTGGCCTTGACAGCGATGCGCGCCGCCCCCCTGGTGTTGAAAGGGATTCCCAGCTCGATGGCCAGGACATTCGCCGTGCCGGCCGGAATGATGGCCAGCTCTGTCCTGCCTGTGTCAAAGCCGTTGACGGCCTCGTTGATGGTGCCGTCGCCCCCTGCGACGACAATGCGGGTGGCGCCCGCCGCAATCTCATCCCGGGCCAGCTCCGTGGCGGAGCCCGGCCCCGTGGTGGGGACGCTCCTGACCCGGGCGCCCAGCTTCTCCATCTCGTTGACTGCCGCCCGCAGCCTGAAATCCCTGGCGACTCCGCCGGCGGCGGGGTTATATATCAGGGACAGTGAAGTCACTTTAAGACGTCCTCCTTATGGCCGTCTGCCTCGCTTGCCGAAAACAATACCAAGGTTAAAGATATTTGTCTGTTCCCAGGGAAGGCCCGGGTCTCACGGCGGCAGCGGCCAGGGCACCCGTTCGCGCCCGGCAAAACGGACATAGTCTGTGTAGCCGGCGCCCCGCGCCAGCGACAGCAGCTTATCGAAATCCCGTCCTACCTGGGCCGGCTTGTGCGAGTCGGAGCCGAAGGTGATGGGCACCCCGTGGCCACGCATGATCTCCAGCAGGTTCGGGCCGGGATAGATCTCTTCCACGGGCCTGCGCAGTCCGGAGGAGTTGAGCTCGATGGCGACCCCGCTTCCGGCCAGCGCGCGCCCGACTTCATGATACAGATCTGACAGGTCGACAGTGGGCCGGTGCCCGTATTTCTTGACCACGTCCAGGTGGGTCATCACGTCAAAAAGGCCGGTGCGCGCCGCCTTCATAACCAGGTTGAAATAGATTTCGTAGACCTCGTTGATGTCACGCCGCTCGAATTCGAACTTGAAGCGGGACTGGTCGAACCCCCAGCCGCCGATGAAATGGACCGACCCGTATACGTAATCGAACCGGTAGCTGCCCAGCGCCCGCGCCACATCGTCCAGGTGTTCCCTGACATAGTCCGCTTCGATTCCCATCCGGACGGGAAAGTCCGGATTGGCCGCCTGCAGCTCCCGCACTTTCTCCACGTACAGGGGCAGATCCGCCTGGCACATGGCCAGGGTGGTGTCCTCGATATGAAAAAGGGGCAGGTGGTCGGCAAATCCCATCTCCGGCATGCCCAGCTCACGGCCGCGGGCGACGTATTGTTCCATCTCGCCGCCGGCGTGGCCGCAGAACGGAGTGTGTATGTGATAATCGGGCAAGTACACGAGGACAGGGAGCGCTGGCTCGGAGTACAGCTCCGCCAGTTATTCTAGGGGAAAATCGCCGAAAGTAAACCGGGAGCCAGACCCGGCCCTATTGCCTCATTAAAATATCTACTCGCCGGCTAGAAACTTCTTCGTAAATGCATTAGAATCTTCACCAGTGAAAATTTAGACTGACCTAACACGTTGTCGAAGGCAATGCCAAAAAGGGGATGAGAACGTGATCACACAGGCGGTAGAAGAGTACCTGGAAGCCATATACAAGATGTCCCTGGAAGACGGGCCGGTGATCGCCGCCCGGCTGGCCGAAAGGATGAACGTCTCCCCGCCCACCGTTGCTGACATGCTCAAGCGCCTGACTGAAAACGGCTTAATCAAGGCCAACCGCCGCGAAGGGGTCGTCCTGACGAAGAAGGGGCTGGAGACCGCGGAATCGCTGGTCAGGCGCCACCGGCTCTGGGAGCGTTTCCTTACCGATGTGCTCGGCCTGGACTGGGACGCGGTCCACGAAGAGGCGTGCAAGCTGGAGCACGCCATGAGCCTCCAGGTGGAAAAGCGGCTGGCCGAGATCCTGGGACACCCCGAAACCTGTCCTCACGGCCACCCTATCCCCGGGACCCGGGGCGCCCACCGGCGGGAGAAAGAGGCAAGGCCGCTTTCGGCCCTGGGCGTGGGCGAAGAAAGCGTCATCGAGCGGGTCGCCGAGGAGGATCCACAGTTGCTTCAATATCTGGCCAGCCTGGGGTTGCTGCCCGAGGCCAAGGTCCGCATCAAGGAGATCGCTCCCTTCAAGGGCCCCATGCTGGTGCAGGTAGCAGGCGCGCAGTACGCCCTGGGACAGGAAGTCGCTTCCAAGATCATGGTCCGCCCCGATTAGCCAAACGACACAAGCAAAACCAAAGTAATCTATCGATATCACTTCATGCCGCTTTCCTGCCATAGCGCTCTCCACAAGCTTCACGGTGAAGTCAGTCACACGATCGCTCTGGCCGGCAACCCCAACGTGGGCAAGTCCAGCGTCTTCAACAGCCTCACCGGAATGGGCGTGGAGACCGCAAACTATCCCGGCAAGACCGTCGAGATCAACATGGGCACCACCAGGCTGAACGGCAAGAAGATCGGAATCTTCGATCTGCCTGGCACTTATGCTCTGGGAAGTGTATCGGAAGACCAGTGGGTGGCGCGCCGGGGAGTACTGGACGGCAAACCCGATGTTGTGGTAATGGTCGTGGACGCCACCAACCTGGCCCGGAATCTTTACATGGTGCTCCAGTTCCTGGAACTGGGATTTCCCATGGTCATCGCCCTCAACGTGCTGGACGTCGCCCACCGCGAGGGCCGCCGCATCGACCTGGAAAAGCTCTCGACTCTGCTGGGAGTGCCGGTCGTGCCTACGGTTGCCAACCGGGGCGAGGGGCTGGACGTCCTCATCCGCACAGCCGTGGAAGTGGCATCGGCTCGGCGCCTGCCCAGCCCCCGGGGGATCTCATTCGGCCTGGACGTGGAAGGTTACATCGAACAGCTCACCAGCGCCATCGCCGCCGCTGTCCTGGAGGATCCCTACGGCCTGCCGCACCGGGCGCTGGCCATCCTGCTGCTGGATAATGACGATGAATTCATCGGGCTGACATCAGCAATGCCCGGCTGGGAGCCGGTGCTGACCCTGGCGGCCCGGCTCAGGCAGAAGATCGAAGCCGAGCACGGCCAGTCGGCCCACACCCGCATCGCCGGAGAGCGGCATGCTCTGGCCGGCCTGATCGTGGACGAGGTTGAGACCCGGGAGGAGGCCGAAAAGCCCGGCTGGGGAGAGCGGCTCTGGCGGCACACCACGGCGCCGCTTACCGGCGTGCCCGTCCTCTTCGGCGTCCTGGCGGCGGTCTTCGTGCTTATGTATTACGCCGGCACGATGCTTGCCGACCTGATGAGCGGCGTGTGGGGCGATTATGTGGCGCCGCCGATCCGGGACGCTACTTTCGGTGTCTTCGGCGAGAACACCGTGACGCTCTCGGCGATGTGGGCGGTGGACGGCTTCGAGGCGGCGCTCACCGTGGGCATCCCCTTCGTGCTGGTCTTTTATGTGTTGCTGGCGTTTTTGGAGGACACTGGATACCTGAACTCGGTTGCGTTTCTCACGGACTCGGTCATGCACCGCCTGGGGCTGCACGGCCGGGCCATGATACCCATCGTGGCCGGCGCCGGATGCAATGTGCCGGCTATCATCGGCACCCGGGTGCTGAGCACGATGCGAGAGCGCATCCTGGCCGGCACCCTGATCGTGCTGGTCCCCTGCAGCGCCCGCTCGGCGGTCATCTTCGGGGCCGTGGCCGTGTACGCCGGGCTGATGCCGGCGCTGGCCATCTACGCCATCATCGGCCTCATCTGGGTGCTGGCGGGGCTGGGTCTTAACAAGGTCATGCCGGGCAAGTCGAACGGGCTGGTAATGGAGATGTTTCCCTTTCGCCGGCCGCGCGCCGCCACAATCATCAAGAAGACCTGGTTCCGGTTCAAGGCCTTCGTGTTCATGGCCGCGCCGATCCTGATCGCCGGCAGCGTCATCCTGGGGGCGCTGTTTAACACCGGCCTGCTGTTCGATCTGGCCCGGCCGATGGCGCCGGTGGTGGAGGGGTGGATGGGCCTGCCGGCCGTCACCGGCCTGGCGCTGGTGATGGCCATCCTCCGGAAGGAGCTGGCGCTGCAGCTGCTGGTCACCATCGCCATCGCCATGGGGGCCGCCCAGGCGGTGGAGGGCGATCTTAACGTCATCATGAGCAACAGCCAGCTGTTCGTCTACGCGCTGGTAACCGCCATCTACATCCCCTGCGTCGCCACCATCGCCGCCCTGGCCCGCGAGCTGGGCTGGCGCCGTTCCGGCGTCATCATGAGCTTCACAATCGGCCTGGCGGTGCTGGCGGGCGGCATCGCCAACCACACGATCGCGCTGTTTGCCGCCTGAGGGACTACTCCAATCTCTCCAGTGCTATTCTGGCCAGCCTTTCGGTTTTTTCCAGCGCCACGTCAGGCTCATCTTCCACGCTTGCGCCAGTTATCAGGCATAAATCATCTCTGGTGCGGACAGTAATATTATTAAAAAATTCATCCCAGTCTGCCTCTTCGCCGAGCCCCTCTACAGGCTCCCCGCTTTTCAGAAAATCGAATTCGTCCTCATCGCATCGTTGGATCGCGAGTCCGAAGGCCTCCCCGTCCTCCGCGAAGTAATCGCAGGACCTGAGGCCAGACACGTCGCTGCGTTCGGGTTCTCCGACGGTTACTCCCAGAACCGATTCGATATCCGCCTTGGTCAGCAGTACACATGGATCAGGAAGGTCCGCTGAAATTGCAGCTCCATCAGGCGTTGCTTCTTCTTCAATCCCTACCCCGTTCGTTTCCGTCTCTTCGCCGCAACCGGGAATCACGGCGACCACGATGATGATGAAAAAGATTCCCAGCATCATGCGCTTCATCGCTCCCGTCTCCCTCCTGGTGTTAGCAGTTAAACATATGGTCTTTCGCGGAATATACCACTAACGGCCGAATAATACGCCGAGGCATTAAATTAATTCCGGAGACTTCTCGCGGGCAGCTGGACCCACATGGGGAGGGCGGCGTAAATGGCAACCCGGGCCTGGGCCGATGCGGCATCGCCATGAGCAACTGTTTATTCAACATGTACAAAGGGAAGCGTTAATTATTGTACAATTGGATAAGAATACGGGCTCAGTAAACCACTATTATTTATAATTGGCGTCACAGTCGATCACCTTTACGTGATGATCACTGGCGTGAGGGCGCCTTTCCCAGGCACACTTAATCCAAGAGGCTGATGACCGGTGGGACTTAGCGTTTCCGAGATCCTGAAGCTGCCGATACTGGCCGGCGCCCAGGTGCTGGCCGGCAAGAAGGGGCTGGACCGGGAGGTCAAGCAGGTCACGGTGGGCGAGGTGCCGGACATCGGTGACTGGCTCTCCGGCGGGGAGCTGGTCCTCTCTACATTCTTCGCCGCCGCCAAGGATCCCGGCGCCCAGGTCGATTTCACCCGCCGCATCATCAAGGCCGGCGCCGCCGGCCTGCTTGTTAAACCCGGGAGATTTGTCAAAACTGTCGACCCCGAGCTGATCTCGCTGGGGAGCCGCCACAGGTTTCCGATAGTGGAGATCCCGTCCGACGTCCGCTGGACGCATATCATCGCCGAGATATCAGAGCGTATCGTGGGCGAGCATGTCTCGTTGCTGACCCGCTCCCGGGATATTCACACGAGGCTGCTGGAAGTAGTCATCGACGGCGGCAGCTGGCAGTCGATCGTTGACATCACTTCTGAGCTTCTGGGAAAGCCCGTGGTGCTGGAAGATTCCTTTCACGAGCTGCTGGCCAAGTCAGCTGCCAATGGCTCCGCCAAGGCTCTCATCGATGAATTTGAAACGCGCGGGCACGGGGACGGGGGAGCGGGGCGGCCTGAAGGCGGCCGTATCCAGGCTCGCGCCGAACGTTACCAGCGAACGCCGCTGAAAGCCGGCCAGGAATATCCCGCAGCGGTCACGGTGCCGGTGGCGGTCAGCCGGGATGTGCTCGGTTACGTGTCCAGTTTTGAAACGGAGTCGCCTCTTAACGAGCTGGACCTGGTGGCGCTGGAAAGCGCCGCCACGGTCGCCGCCGTGGAAATGGGGCGCGAGCTGGTGCGGATGGAAACCGAGACCCGGCTGCGTGGCGATTTTGTCGACGACCTGGTGACCGGCGAACTTGAATCGGGGCCGGCCATTCAGAAGCGGGCCAGTTTTCTCGGCGGTGACCTGAGCCGGGGCTGTCTGGTGCTTATCGCGGACATCGACAGCTTCGGTGATTACGTGCGGCAGGAGAGCCTGACCGAACAGGAAGTACAACAGATCAAAAACCGGCTCTTCAGCGGCGTCAAGCAGGTGATTGGCGTCCGTCACGCTGACGCGCTGCTGACTCCCAAGAGCGACAACGTTATAGCCTTCCTGCCGCCGCTGGCGGGAAGAGCCGACCGTCTGATCGATATGGCCAAGGCATCGGCCAAGCAAATCCTGCGCGCATGCGGGCGGCTTTTGCCGGAGCTGACCGTATCTGTCGGTATCGGCCGATTCCATGGAGATCCGGCCGAGACCCGGCGCGCTTACCGGGAAGCCCAGTCGGCTCTTCGGGTGAGCCAGCGCCTGGGCGAGACGGGTGTTGTTGTCACTTTCGACGACATGGGCGTCTACAAGCTGCTGCTGGGGGCCATGGAGGAGGATCCGGAAGAAGTCCGCAATTTCTACGAGGAGACCATAGCCCGGGTGGAGGAATATGATGCCCGGCATAACACCGATCTGCTGGGAACACTGGAGGCGTACCTGGCCAACAACCGCAGCGTCGCCGCCACGGCCGAAGCTCTTTTTACCCACCGACATACCATCCGCTACCGCCTGGGCCGTATCGCCGACCTGACCGGCCTCGACGTCAGCCGCAGCGAGGATCAGGAGAAACTGAGCTTCGGGCTCAAGGTCATGCGCCTGCTTCGGCGGTAGAGCGCAGGGAAAATTCTGTCATTCCAGGGGGCGAAGCGCGGCGAAGGAACTGTCCCCGGGGCATGTGCCCGCGGCTGCGCGATGAAAACGGCCTCGAACTGTTATGGCGTCCCTCAAATAGCCCCGGGAAGAATCTGAAAATAATGTCTTTCGCCCCGTGGCCATGTTTAAACCAGCCTCATGGCGAGAACAAGACTGTTATGAAAGACCTGGAAGGCAAAACAGTGCTGGTAACCGGCGCCGGATCCGGAATTGGCAGGGCGGTGGCGCTGGCTTTCGCGGAAAAGGGATCCCGTGTCGTAATCTCGGATATCGATGAGGGCGGCGGACAGGAAACTGCGTCGATCGTCACGCAAAGCGGCGGAGAATCCATTTTCGTGAAAGCCGACGTGACGCACGCCGGGCAGGTAGATAGAATGACAGACGCCGCCATCGAGCGATTCGGTTCGCTGGATGCAGCGGTCAATAACGCGGGCGTGGAAGGCGTAAGCGTCAATACCGTTGATCTGACCGAAGAGGTCTGGGACAGGGTGATTGCGATTAACCTCAAGGGAGTCTGGCTCTGCATGAGAAACGAGATTGGTCAGATGCTCAGACAGGGAAAGGGATCAATTGTCAACATGGCGTCCATCCTGGGAATCGTCGGATACGCCAAAGCTTCCGCGTACACTGCCACCAAGCACGGCGTGATCGGCCTGACCAGGGCCGCCGCCCTGGAATACGCGGCCCAGGGCATCAGAATAAACGCCATCTGCCCCGGCTTTATCGATACCCCGATGCTGGAAAGGAGCCTGCATCTTCACGATAATCCCGAGCTTCAGGAACAGATGGCCGGGCTCCATCCAGTCAACCGGCTGGGGAAACCGGAAGAGGTGGCTGCCGCGGCGCTCTGGCTCTGCTCGGATGCCTCTGCCTTCGTTACGGGCCATCCCATGCTGGTGGATGGCGGTTATGTGGCCCGGTAAGCATGAAAAGCCGGGCTTTGTCCATTTGTACATGGTATCCACTTATATTTTTAGCCTTATGGATAAAAATATGCGTCTCACGCACGTCTATACTCCAATTGTATAAATAGAACGAAATGAGCGGTGTGGTCTTCCCTGAAACCGGACGGCCGCGGCGTGAGGATGGTAAAAAGCCAACGCACCGGAACAACCGCATCTTGAGCATGCGGTTTTTTTAACCGGCGGGGGCGGGACGGGAAAACACGAGGAATTGAACCATGTGCCGGCTTAGCGCTATTACATCAAGCGAATATTTCTCTCCCATGGAGAACGTCATGGCCCTGGATACGATGAAAGAGGGACATGACGGCTCGGGCCTGGGCCTGACGCTCAAAGACCTGGGGGGAGAGTTTGAAGCCCTCAAGGGCAAGCCGATCATGTCCGGCATATGCTCGCACAAGGGCCTGGGCATGCTCGACGACTTCATGTTCGCCCAGGGGTTCAAGGAGATATATTTCTGGGAGCCGGAGATCGACCCGGCCAGCACAGCCCCCGAGTTCGGCCGCCGCGAGTACTATTTCGCCAAGGTCTACGATTACCCGGAGGCCATGAAGGGCAGGCCGCAGGCGCAGAAGGAGGATCTGCTCATGAACGCGCGGCTGAAGCTGAGGGCCATGGGCGAGCCGGATGAGTCGCTGTTCGTCTTTTCTTTCTATCCGGATGTGCTGACGCTCAAGGAGGTAGGAGACCCCATGGAGCTGGCCCATTTCTTCGGTCTGGACAAGGACAGGCTCAAGGCCAGGATCATCTTCGCCCAGGGGCGGCAGAACACGAACTACGCCATATACCTGTACGCCTGCCACCCGTTCTTCATCCAGGGATATTGCTCGATGACCAACGGGGAGAACACGGCTTTCGTGCCTATCCGCGAGTTTTTGAGCAGCCGCGGCTTTCCCGGCTACATGGGTTACGACTCCGATTCGGAGGTGTTCACCCACATTTTGCATTACACGCACAGGCAGCTGGGATATCCGCTTTCATATTACAAGGATGTGATCACGCCGCTGACGCTGCAGGAGATGGCTGGCCGCAAAGACGCCGAGGCGCTCAGGCTGATCAAGCAGTCTCTGAGGATGCTCTGCATCGACGGCCCCAACTGTGTCATCGGGTTCACGCCGGATGGCACCACATTCATGGTGCAGGATTCCAAAAAGCTGAGACCCGGCGTCGTGGGCGGCGTGCCCGGGAAATACGCGCTGATGAGCGAAGAATGCGGCGTGGACCGGGCGGTGCCCGAACGCGACAAGTCCCAGGATTTCTCGCCCATGAAATTCGACATGGCCATGGTGACCCCGGGCGCCGGGGAGCTTGTCAAATGGAACCAGCTAAGCGCCTGAGCGAGAATAAAAAAGTGTACCCGAGTTTTAGGAACTGACATGAAACCGGCAACAAAACTGGATAACAACCACGAACTCTCTTTGAAGGAGTTCCCTTACATCATCCGCTGGCGCGATGACCGCTGTACCCGCTGCGGGCGGTGCACGGCTGTTTGCCCGGTAAACGCCATCGAGCCGTCGCCGCACGTTCAACGAAAGGTGCTATCGGAAGGGGTAATCCCCAACCCGAAAGCCAACCGCGAGATCACGCATATGGTACGGCAGGTGCGCGACATCGACCGCTACTGCACAGGCTGCGGCACCTGCGCGCTGGTGTGCCCCAACGAGGCGATCGAGCCGGAGCACAACCCGCAGCACAAGTTCCTCTTCTTCAAGAACAAGGGCGGCGCGCCGGCGCGCCGGGGCGGACGTAGGAACGACCCGGCGCCCTCCACGGTGGACCAGCTCAAGTTCGTGCGCATCTCCATGCTCACCGACCCGGCGCTGGACGCGGGCCGGCATGAGTTCCGCATCCGCACGCTGCTGGGCCGCAACCTGCCGGCCGAGGACCTGCCTCTGAAAACCCGCGGCGGCAGGCTGACCGTTGACAAAAAAGCAGACCGGTTCATCCCGCCGGTGCGGGAGATCTATCCGATCCGTATCGGCTCCATGAGCGTGGGCGCCCTCTCCCCGCATATGTGGGAGGGCCTTGCCATGGGCGTGGCCTACCTGAACGAAGTGGAGAACATGCCGGTGGTCATGTGCACCGGCGAGGGCGGCATGCCGCCGCGCCTGCTCAAGTCCCGTTTCGCGAAATATTTCATCCTTCAGATCGCCTCCGGCTATTTCGGCTGGGACGAGATAGTGCACGCCATCCCGGAGATGACCGAAGATCCCGCCGGCATTGAGATCAAGTACGGCCAGGGCGCCAAACCGGGCGACGGAGGCCTGCTGATGGCCTACAAGGTGCTGAAGCTGATCGCCCGGATCCGGGGCGTGCCCGAGTTCGTGGACCTTGCTTCACCGCCCACGCACCAGACCAAGTACTCCATCGAGGAGGCGGTGGCCAAGATGATCCAGTCCATGTCGATGGCCTGGGGATTCAGGGTGCCGGTGTATCCCAAGATATCGGGGACCACCACCGCGCTGGCTGTTTTGAACAACCTGGCGCGCAATCCGTACGCGGCGGCGCTCTGTATCGACGGTGAGGACGGCGGCACCGGCGCGGCCTACAACGTCTCCATGGACAAGATGGGCCATCCGATCGCCGCCAACATCCGCGACTGCTACCTGGACCTGGTCGCGCAGGGAAAGCAGAACGAGCTGCCGCTGATCGCCGCGGGCGGCATGGGCAAGACCGGGGCGCTGGCCGCCAATGCCGCCGCGATGATCATGCTGGGGGCCTCCGCCGTGGATACCGGCAAGTACATGATGCAGGCCGCCGCGCAGTGTTTCGGCGACGAGCACAACCGCTGCAACCTCTGCAACACCGGCCGCTGTCCCCGGGGAATCACCACCCAGGATCCGAAACTTTACCGCAGGCTTGATCCAGACGTGGTGGCCGAACGGGTAGTGGAGGTTTACAAGTCCGCTGACATGGAGCTGAGGAAGATCTTCGCGCCTATGGGACGAAGCACAGAGCTGCCCATCGGCATGTCCGACGGCCTGGGGGTCGGCAACGCTGAGATAGCCGAGCGGCTGAAGATAAAGCATGTGGTGTAGCTATTTCGGGGACACAA
>JACUUL010000040.1 GCA_014859345.1 Thermoleophilia bacterium | reverse complement strand
AAAAAGGAGTGTCCAGCCTAACTTTCAGACTGGTATCGGAATCGTGGGCCGGCCATAGCAACTCGCCTAAAACGCGCGGCAGATTAGCGCGATTTATTTCATCTATTACCAGGAAGAAGGATTCATTAGGATATTCCTTCGCCAATTGCACTATCTTCATAAACACGCCCTTGCGTAACTCGTAGGCAAGTTTGCTGCCCTCACTCAGCACAGGCCGAATGCCCTCAATGAAATCTTCGTATGCATAGGATGGATGAAACTGAACCACCTCGACACGACCTTCTTCATCACCAGCCAGCAACCGCGCAAGCGTTTCCGCTACGTATGTTTTCCCAGTGCCAGGCGGTCCTTGAAATAGAAGTTGGCCCCATCTTTGTGCCATATTGATTAGATGATTAGCCTTTTCTTGCTGCCATAAGGTTGACTGCGAAAGATCTTTTGCGACTGATTCGAGATCTGGCCCACTTACATCTCTTGGTTCTTGTGGGTCTGGTTTACGTTTTTTTGATTCGTTATATTTAGTCCAGATAAAACTTTGAGCATCGATAAGATCCTTAATTGGAGCTTTTTGCCTTTTCAGTTCATCTGCCACGGATTTTACAAACTCGCAAACCTCCGAATAAATTTCGCCCATTGTTCCTTTTGGCCAAGAAGCCGTCGGAGCATAATGTTCATAGCCAAATCGTAATGCTCCTTTGGAGTAGAACGTATAGCGATCCGGGTTATAACCTGTAAGCAAAAGCGCCACGAATGCTAGAGATGTGCGAAACCCAAACCAATTCTTGAGATATCCGCCCCTAATTTTCAATTCTTCGGAAACTACATCGAGGTCATCTCTAAAAGTCTCTACCCTTTGAGGAAGAGAGTTGGATTCGTCAATCAACCGTCGTAAGGCATCAGCAACCAGTTGCCCCAAGTCGAACTCTATCGCTCTCGGCAACCAAGAAAATTGTGCTAGCCCCCATTTCCCTCCGGCGAGGTTTGCCATGGCACTCCTCAAACCGCCAGAACCATATATAGAAAGTGCTTCTCCTATAAAGGCTTGATCTCTCTTAGAAATACCGAGCGCATCCAAATCCGGTATGGGTTCTTGAAATACATTTGATATAAGGGATGGAAAATCGTCGCTGTTTAAATTTGGGTCTGAAAAAAGGGCAGATAGTGCTAAATGAACGGCTACCTTATAGTCGCGCTCTTCCTTTCTGTAGTTTTCTGTTTTGAGCTGTTTGGCAAACGCCTTAGCTTCTTTTGATGGAATAGTAATTTTCATATCTATCGTTCCAGTTCAATTAGTTTTTTTGCCATTTAAAAAACCTATTCAACCTTACCCTGATCACAGCAAAATCTTCCTTATCAAATCGTGATATTTATCTTCAAATATAATTTTGTTTCTTCATCATATGAACTATATCAAGCACGGTTGACTGATTAAATGCCTATCCATCTTTTTTCCGTACTTGAAAAATGACCAGCGCGGTGATTGACTTCACTCATGTATCTTGACGATAAAAGAGTCCGCCTGGCAGCCTTTGACTGGCTGAATCAGCAGATCAGCCTTCATGGCGAGGTGCTGCCGCGGGCGCTGCTTCAGAAGGGTTTCGAGCTCGATGGCCGTCGTGTGCCTTTAATCTCTGCCCAGCAGGGAATTTTCAAGCCGGCGGTGCTCGCCCAGATTCCACTTTCCATATTGACCGTCCCGGGGAGCACTTATGACGATCATATGGGCCCGGATGGGCTGATCCGCTACAGCTACCGGGGCACCGATCCGCGCCACCGGGACAATGTTGGGCTGATCAAGGCTATGCAAACGGGGACGCCACTCATCTATTTTTATGGGGTAATGCCCGGCAAGTACCAGGTCGAGCGGCCGGTCTTCATCGTCGATGCCGATCCGGCTACTCTCACCTTTAAAGTTGCGGTCGATGACCCGGCATTCATGGACATCTATGCCCGCAAAGAGGTCGCAATTGGCGAATGCGACATCGAGCGGCGCAGATATATTACAGCCACAGTGAGGCAGCGCATGCATCAAGCTGCTTTCAGGGAGCGGGTCCTGGCCGCATACCGTGAGCAATGCTCCCTATGCAAACTCAAACACGCGGAGCTGCTGGATGCGGCACATATAATTCCTGACATTGATTCTGGAGGTGAACCGGTCGTCTCCAACGGTCTGGCGCTTTGCAAGTTGCATCATGCTGCCTTCGACAGCTTTTTCCTGGGGATCAGGCCTGACTATGTTATTCAGGTGAGAAGCGAAGTCTTGCGCGAAGAGGATGGACCGATGTTGATTCATGGCCTTCAGGATTTGCATGAGAAACGAATCATCCTGCCGCGTTCGCGGATGCATTATCCCAATGCGAACAAGCTCGCGACGAGATACGAGGATTTTTTGGCTGAGGAAGCGAAGGGTGCTGCGTAAAGCACCCATCTTGACCATTAATCAAGACCTAAGGAAAAGAGAGTGCTTGAGTCTTAGACGTAAAAAATGTTTGAAAATGGAATTTCTACCGAAAATACCTGCACAACCGCCTGGCGCTGATGGTGCCTCGGGGAAATCCTGCCGGCATCTCATCCGTTGCAGACCTGGGACGGGAAGATGTGCGCATATCGCAGCCCGATCCGGACAACGAGAACATCGGCGAACACATCATTAAGCGCGGGGTCCGCCATACGGGCCCTACTATTCCATGGCTGTTTCTTCCCCTCGAACATTCCGGCGGCTGCACCAAGCCCGACAAGCCCTTCGATGACTTCTGAATATGGGAGCCAGCTGCTTCTCTTCCGCTTGGGCACCTTGACCAACGAGCGGGGCTATTTACATTTATACCCGCCGGGCGGCGGCATCTGCAGCTTGGTAGCCTGGCTTAAAGGCGAGCATGTCGGCCTCCGCGCCTGCCGGAATCTGAACGCCGAGCTGATTAAGCAGCTTTGTTCCCTTCCTTTTACCAGGACGCGCGAGCGTCAACCCGGACCTCCTCTCCTGCCGCCCAGTCGCGTCACGGTTCTTGTCAAAGAGGGCGTTCATTGCCTGAGGTAGAACGGCAATAAAAATTTCAGGGCCTGAAAAAGGGCCTGAAAAAGAGACCAAACGGCTATAAAACCGGCGCGCGAGGATTAAGAATCTTCTTATTTGGTAGATACTCCTTATACCGATCAAAGAACCAGGGCGGAGGCAGGAAATGAACGACGACAATAAAACCGGAAAGAGACCGAATGGCCTCTAAAGAGAAAACCAAAGCTGAGATAGCCGAAAAGTTCGCGGCAATCCCGGCGGGCCTGACCAGCCTGGCCCAGGCGGCCATGGTGCTGGCGGCCTATCTGCAAAAACACGATCCCCAGGAGCCTCTCAGGCTGGACGAAGCTTCCGTGGAGACGGGGCTCACGCGGGACCATATAGAAGTCCTGATCGCCGCATCGGCCCTGGGCGCTGTCGAGGCCGCCAGGACCGGCAGCCAGAAAGCCAGTTTTAACGATTGACGCGCAAACCGGATGAGCGAAACTAAATTGGCTGATCACGTTTGACTGCTAATGAATCAGGTTACCGGGAAGGAGGCGTCATGGAAAAGCTACACTACTCAATCGTTATCGACGCGCCCAGGGAAAAGGTCTGGGACACGATGCTCGGCGAGGACAGCTACCCGGCCTGGACGGAAGTTTTTCAGCCCGGCTCTCATTATGTCGGCGACTGGAGCCAGGGAAGCAAGATTCTTTTTCTTGCTCCCGACGAATCGGGCGAGATGTCCGGCATGGTAGGCAGGGTAGAAGAAAACCGGCCATATGAGTACATCTCTGTTGAGCACCTGGGTGTCGTCCAGGAGGGGAGGGAAGACACCTCCAGCCAGGCGGTGAAGGATTGGGCAGGAGCGCATGAGAACTACACGCTCAGGGAGACCGACGGCAAGACCGAGGTTCTGGTGGATTTGGATTCATCGGCCGAGTTCACGGAGATGTTTGAGGACCAGTGGCCGCAGGCGCTTACGAAGCTCAAGGAGCTGGCGGAGGAATAAAAAAGCGTGACCTTTCGGGGTCCTGTTCCCCGCCCAGCTTGAATTTGGAATGCTTTTGAAAACAAATCTTGTGACGCCCTGCCTGCCCTCAATCGTGGTGCAACCGTTCCCCGGGGTCCATCTCCCGGACGTATATCTCGCTGCCGGCCGGAACCGTGACGTTAACCCGCCCGGCGTTATACCAGGTCTCTTCGGCCATTTCGATGGCGTCGTCCTCGTTGTTTGCCTCGAGCTTGAGCTTAATGCTGACAGGGAGAATCACCTCGAACTTCGGCATGGGGCGCCCTTTCTTTTTCGTTGTCTGCATCCGGCAAAATCACGCACCTTCGAAGCCGCCGATTTCGAAGGGCAAACAGACTAACAGGAGGTCCGGACGGAAAAACGCGGAAAGGGCCCTTACTTCTTCTCCCACTGGATATCGAAAACGATCTCGTAGCTCTTGCTTGAGAAGATGCCGGTCTGCTTGTAGGCTGCTTTTCTTTTCTTCTCCGTAGCCACAAACTGGCGCCGCAGCTGCCTGAGGGCGCGACTGCTGTGGGGAACGGAACCGAGGTAATCTCCCTGGAAATACACGCTGATCACGTATGGCTTTCGCCGGGCCGCTATCCCGGTTACGATGCCGGCGAAGGCTCCTGCTGCCAGCCAGAACATGAGGCTCTCCCCCTTTCAAGGATGCCGGCGCCACCACCATTCCAGGCCTGACGGCGCCTTTCGCGAATGAACTGGTTCCAAATAAGGTTTCCGAATAAGAAGATACCAGCCGGGACGGATAGAAAAACCCGCGGCAGGACGCGCAGCGCGTGTTTTCCGGTTCAGGCGGGAGCCGGCCTGGCCGCCTCATACATCTCCGCCGGTCCGATGAGATCCGGGAAGCGGGGCATGAGGAACCGCCGGGCCTCGAAGCAGAGCTGGCAGCCGTCGGCGTACGCGTCTTCCGGAACGAAACCGTATCCGGCGGCCAGGCGGGCCAGAGCGGCCGGGCCACCGCGGTCAAGCGCCCTGCAAACGGGATGGTTCTTCACTTTAAAAGCTTCAAAGATCTCCGGGAGCGGCCGGCTGCGGGCGTCGCTTCCGAGCAGGAGGCCCTGGCAGAGATGGATCTGCCCTCCCGGTCCCAGATGGATCCGCGATTTGCCGCCGAAAGTAGAGCCGCATTTTTTCAGTTTTTCCCAGGGATGGGCCCTGATGCTGCATTCCCGGCTGGCCGCCGCCCGGCCGCGGCAGATAACCGGAGAACTGTAGGCCTCCAAACCCTGCCGTCTCAGGCGGTCGATGACAGGCTTGTGTCCGGGGCCGGCAGCCGGGGCCTCATGAGCATCGCCAGAACCGGCGGAGCAGACCATGAGATCCGTTTCAATCCCTGTTTCCTGCGCCGCCAGAGCCGCCCGCTCGGCCAGCTCGGGAGGCACGAAGCTCTCGTGCCATGTGTCTGTCGAGATGCCGACGTAATCCAGGCCGGCAGCGGCCAGCGGTTCCAGCATTTCCCTTGCCCGGCTATCCGAGACCGCCCAGAATCCATTGGTGAGCAGGCCCAGCCAGTAGCCGGCGGCCTTGATCTCCGCCACGGTTGCGGCCAGCAGGCCGGGATACAGGAACGGCTCACCGCCTTCGATGAAAAAATGGCTGATGTACCCGGCGCTGCCGGCGCCGGCAATGTACTTGCGCGTATCCTCTATCGGAATGACGCCGTCGCGGGATGGGCCGCAGCTTAAAAAACAATGTCCGCAACTGGCGTTGCACTTATAGGTAAGCAGCAGATGGATGCCGCCGGGTTTCACATTGCTTCACTTCTCTCTTACAGGGTTTGGCATGGAGCGAAAAACCGCTGTCTTTGGGAATTGTGGCTCCTTTTCTGGCATGAAGAAACGAACGATCATATTCCTGCAAAGCAGAACCTTCGTCGCGCTTCGCGCTCCTCGGGATGACAGGCATGATGGGTGATGCGCTTCGCGCTGCTCGGGATTCGCCCCTTACTGAGAATTTATTATCACTTCAAATTATACACTCGCGCCGCCGCAAGGGGGCAGGGCCGGCCGGATTAACATCCCCTGACTCCCGGGTGCCGGACTGCATGTCCCGGTGCTCACATCACCCTCTCTGACCGCCCTGGGTGCATGAAAACGTACCGATGGGGAAGTATAAAAGGGCTGCCTGTTGAACCCTGCGGGCACGCCATTCCGGCAATGGCAATCGATTCACTTAGAAACAAGGAGGAGCCATGAACTGTGCGGACATGAAGTTGGGGGACTCTCTGGTGTGCGACGAATGCGGCCTCAGGCTCGAGGTGACGGAAGAATGCTCGGAGTGTGGCGAGGACGCGGGAGCCTGCTGCGTCGGACCATGCACTTTTTCGTGCTGTGACAAAGAGCTGACTTTACAGAAGGCCTGAACAACATGGCTCAGCACGTGCCGGCAAAGATTATCTTCCTGGGAGGAACCACCTACTCGGTCGGAGCTATGCTCAGCGAGGGCGCTGATGGCTGGCGGCTGGATTTCCATACCGGGGGCGAGCCCATCGAGCTCATGCAGGAGGCATGGCAGGCCGACAGGCGGCTCACGGTGGACGTCACGGCCGCGGAGGGCTTTAAGAGCGGCGAGGGCCGGGTCGAGAAAGTCGACCGTGACTCCGGCGAAGTCACTATCCGGGGGCTCACGCCTCTCTCCCTTTCCTCCTCACCCCGGGGAAGAGGCCCGGGGCGGTAAGGAGTTCTCATGCCTCAATCCCGAAGCCGGCCCGGGGGTTTAGTTTCACGACAAAACGTCAAACACAGTCCATCAACCGTTGCGAAAAAACCCGGGGAGTAACCTGTGTCCTTGATCCATATAAAAACCAGCCGCGGCAAGCCGGTAATGGCCGGAGAGGTCGAGATAACGCCTGTCGCCAGGTCGTGGCGCCTGAACCTGCCCACAGTGCCCGGCCAGAAGCGGGCCCTGATCCTGAACCGCCCCCGGGCTGTGGAGATTCGCGGTTCCGGCGGCCGCCGGCAGACGCTGCCGGTGCGCGACCGCACCAGACGGAGCCAGCTGGCCATATGTGCCGGAGCGTCGGCCCTGGCGCTGGCTTTGCTAACAAAAAGAAAAAGGGATTCCTAGGAGGTTTCCATGAACGAGATCACAAGTTCGTTCAGCGAGAAAGAGGCAGCGGAGATGGCCACGGCCATGGTGGAGGACACGATGGAAAGATTCATCGACGTGGCTAATGTCGACAGGGTCTACGGCGAGCCGATCGCCAAGGACGACACCCTCATCATCCCGGCCGCCGAAGTCATGGGAGGACTGGGCCTGGGCGCCGGTTTCGGCATGGGAGCCGTGAAAGAAAAACAGGAAGAGCGGCAGGCCGATGAAGGCGGTGGCGGCGGCGGTGGCGGTGGCGGACGGGTGCAGTCCCGGCCGGTGGCTGTCGTGGTCGCCGCCAACGGTGACGTCCGGGTGGAGCCGATAATCGACAAGACGCGCATCGTGCTCACTGCCATAGTGGCCAACGGCATCCTGTTTCTTTTCCTGGCCAGGATGTTCAGGCGCCGGAAAAGCCTGTTCAGGTAAATCACATCCGCATGAGATCGTTCAGTCCATGTCAGATGATTACCGCCCGGGATGCTTCTTTTAAAATGGGTGTTGCTCTTTCAATGAGCCGCGCTCCAAGTTGAGCAAGGAAGGACTGATGGAAAAGGCGATATTCGCGGCCGGATGCTTCTGGCATGTGGAAGATGCCTTTCGCGGGGTCAAGGGCGTCGAGAGCGCAGTTTCCGGGTACACCGGCGGCCATACCGACAATCCTTCATACAGCGAGGTATGCACCGGCAAAACCGGGCATGCCGAATCGGTCCTGGTCGAGTTCGATCCGGCGGCGGTCTCGTATGAGGACCTGCTCGCAGTTTTCTGGAGCATGCATGACCCCACCACCCGCGACCGGCAGGGGCCGGACGTGGGCTCCCAGTACCGCTCGGCCATCTTCTATCTCAACGAGGAGCAAAAAGCCGCAGCCGAGAAATCAAGGGAGCAACTCGACAGCTCGGGAGGCCTGCGCGGACCCATAGTCACGGAGATTTCGCCGGCCGGGACTTTCTATCCGGCTGAAGAATACCACCAGCGCTATTATGAGAAGCACGGCATCAGGCACTGTTGAGCAGGAGGTGCAAGGAAAACCCGGGTGAGGAAGGAGTTGATCCATTGTTCTGGAAACGCACAGAGGAAGATACCGCCGCAGAACGGGAGGCAGTAAAGAAGAGGCGCTTCGGCAAGTTGCTCTGGTTGAAGCTGGGAGTCATGGGCGGCATCGCCGGTTCCGCCGTTTATTTCTGGCGGCGGCGCAAGCCGCCGACTGCCACCATGTAAGATCACGTGGAAAGGCTGAAGCCGTCCCGCCTCAGCCTTGACGGCGAGAGTTTGCAGCCGTCCCGTTTCTGCCTTGACAGCTAGAGCTTACAGCCGTCCCGCCACAATCTCGTCCACAACGTCCGGGTCGGCCAGGGTCGAGGTGTCGCCCAGGTCGTCGGGGCTGGTCTTGCCGGCGGCCACTTTGCGGAGGACGCGGCGCATGATCTTGCCGCTGCGGGTTTTGGGCAGGGCCGGCGAGAACTGGATCTTGTCGGGCTTGGCGATGGGTCCGATCTCCTCCTGCACGTGGGCCCGGAGCACCTTGCGCACGTCGTCAGTGCCGTCGTATCCTTCCTTCAGAGTCACGAAGGCATAAATGGCCTCGCCCTTCACCTCGTGGGGAAAACCCACCGCGGCTGCCTCCGCCACGGCCTCATGCGACACCAGGGCCGACTCGATCTCGGCGGTTCCCATCCGGTGGCCGCTGACGTTTACCACATCGTCGATGCGGCCAATGATCCAGTAATCGCCGTCCTTGTCGACGCTGGCGCCATCCCCGGAGAGATACTTCCCGGGGAAGCGGTCGAAGTATACTTCCTTGACCCGCTTGTGCTCAGGGTCGCCGTAGGTGCCACGGATCATTCCCGGCCAGGGTTTGTCGATGACCAGGTGGCCGCCCTCGTTCACGTCCGCCGGCGAGCCGTCTTCGCGCAACACCTGGGGCACCACCCCGAAGAAAGGCCGGTTGGCCGAGCCCGGCTTTAAAGTCATTGCTCCGGGAAGCGGCGTGATCAGGGCGCCGCCGGTTTCGGTCTGCCACCACGTGTCCACGATGGGCAGCCGGCCGCGGCCCACGTTCTCGTGATACCACATCCAGGCCTCGGGATTTATCGGTTCGCCGACACTGCCCAGCAGCCTGAGGCTGCGCATGGGATGGCCTTTCACCCACTCCTCTCCCTCCCGCATCAGGGCCCGGATCACCGTGGGCGCCGTGTAGAGAATATTCACATCGTGCTTCTCCACAACCTCCCAGAGCCGGTCCGGCCGCGGATAAGTAGGCACGCCCTCGAACATGAGGGAGGTGGCGCCATTGCTCAAAGGGCCGTATACGACATAGGTATGGCCGGTGATCCAGCCGATATCGGCGGTGCAGAAATTGAGGTCCTCTTCTTGATAGTCGAAGATCCACTTGAAGGACAGGTGGGCGTACAGCAGGAAGCCGCCGTTGGTATGCAGGACTCCCTTGGGCTTGCCGGTGGAGCCGCTGGTGTAGAGGATAAAGAGCGGATCCTCGGCGTCGAGCTCCTCGGGCTCGCGCCAGTTCTCGATATCATCGGCCTCCATTTCCTCGTGCCACCAGAGATCGCGCCCCGCCTCCATAGCCGTGCCCGGCCCGCCGATCCGCGATACCACGATCACTTTCTCGATGGTGGGAGTTTCCCGGAGGGCCTCGTCGGCTGTCGCCTTCACCGGCACTACCCGGCCGCCGCGCATGCCGCCATCGGCGGTGATCAACAGTCTAGCGCTGCAGTCCTTGATGCGGTCAGCCAGCGAACCGGCGCTGAAACCTGCGAACACCACGCTGTGGATGGCGCCGATGCGCGAGCAGGCCAGCATGGCGATGGCCAGTTCCGGAACCATGGGCAGATAGATGCTGACCCGGTCCCCGCGTCCCACCCCGTGCTTCTCCAGCACGCTGGCGAAACGGTTGACTTCGCGGAAAAGCTGCTGGTAAGTGAAGGTCCGGTAGTCGCCGCCGTCAGACTCCCAGACCAGCGCCGCCTTGTGCCGGCAGGGCCCGGTCAGATGCCGGTCCAGGCAGTTGTAGGAGACGTTGAGCTGTCCGCCGATGAACCATGCCACCTCGGGAACGTGGAAATCATACTCCAGCACTTTGTCCCATTTGCGGTACCAGTGAAGGTTCTCTTCGGCCTGCTCGGCCCAGAAGCCCTCCGGGTCGTCAACGGAGCGCCGGTAGAGATCCTCGTACTGTTCCATGCTGCTGATGTGCGCCGTCTTGCTGAATTCCGGAGGCGGTGGAAACTTCCGTTTCTCGTGAGCCAGCACCTCAATGGCCATCTCGCTCAGATGGGACTCCAGGCCCGAGCCCATTTTCAACGGGTTCCCGCCGCTGCCCCGGGGCTTGTTTTTTTGTTCGTCAGCCACTTGCAGCTCCTTGTGCTTGCTTTGGAATTGCCGTCCTAAGTTTTCGTTTACCCAAAAAGAGTGTCATTGTAGCATGCGGGTTTAAGGATTCTAACAGGGCCGTTCCCGCTCCGCCAAAGCGGGCATTCGTCAGGCCTTAGCCGGCGGCCTTCACCAACGCCGCCAGGCAACGGTAATCTCTTCCTGAACAATCCCCCTTGTGCTGTCCGGTGGTTATGATACGCTCACATTCCCGAGAGACACGATAAACGGAGGAACCGTGGATACTTTGCATATTCTGGCTTTTGCCGCCGGAGCCGTTATTGGCGCCGCCGGAATCTGGCTCTTCTTGCGGTCGGGGACGGCGCGGGTGGAGAGTGAAACGGAAGGACGGTTCTCGGCTGAGCTGGCCTCCAGGGACGCCCGGCTGGCAGCCAGAGAAGAAAAAGTACAGGAGCTTGCCGAGAACCTGTCGGCGAGGGCTGAGGAAAACTCCGGGCTGCGCGATGAACTGGCCAGGGAAAAAGCCGAAAGGGCGAGCCTGTCTACCCTGCTCAATGAGGAGAGGAAGGCGGCGCACGAGAAGCTGGAACTCGTCAACGACGCCAGGGCCAAACTCATGGACGCTTTCAAGGCGCTCTCGGCGGAGGCCCTGAAGAGCAACAACGAGTCGTTTCTGGAGCTGGCCAGGACGCATCTGGAGAAGTTCCAGGTGGAGGCGAAAAAAGACCTTGAGTCGCGCCAGAAGGAGATCACCGAAGCGGTCAACCCCGTAAGGGACTCCCTTGCCCAGGTAGACCATAAACTGCAGGCTATGGAAAAAGAGAGGGTTTCCTCCTATGCAGGCCTTAACGAGCAGGTGAAGAACCTTGCGCTTACTCAAAACAGGCTCAGGGACGAGACCTCCAGGCTGGTCCGGGCGCTCAGGACTCCGAATGTGCGCGGACGCTGGGGGGAGATCCAGCTGAAGCGGGTGGTCGAGATCGCCGGGATGCTGCCTTACTGCGACTTCGATGAGCAGATCAGCGTGACCGCGGACGATGCCCGGCTGCGGCCTGATCTGATCGTGCGGCTTCCGGGAGGGAAGAACATCGTCGTGGATGCCAAGGCCCCCCTGGAAGCATACCTGAACGCTCTGGACTGCGAGGAGGACTCCGAAAAGAACGCCCATCTCCTGAGTCACAGCCGTCAAATCCGCGATCATATGGTCAAGCTCAGCTCCAAGGCCTACTGGGACCAGTTCCAGCCGACCCCCGATTTCGTCATCATGTTCCTGCCGGGTGAGACCTTCTTCAGCGCGGCTCTGGAGCAGAACCCGCACATCATCGAGGAAGGCGTCAACCAGAGGGTCATCCTTGCCTCCCCCACCACGCTGATCGCCCTGCTCAGGGCGGTTGCCTATGGCTGGCAGCAGGAAAAGCTTACTGAAAGCGCGGAGGAGATCAGTAATCTGGGGAAGGAGCTCTTCAACCGCCTGTGCGTGTTCACCGAGCATCTGGAAAAGCTGGGCAACAGCCTGGAGGGCGCCGTCTCGAATTACAACAAAGCGGTGGGCTCTTTCGACTCTCGTGTCCTGGTCACGGCCCGGCAGTTCCCGGACCTTGGGCTCTCCAGCAACAAGGAGGTTCCGTACCTCAAGCAGGTCGAGAAGGCGCCGCGGGAGATTTCGGCGGCGGATACGGCCGACTAGCCGGCGGGATCAATTGGCGCGCCCGGCGGGTATCAGGCGCGAAGGCCGGAAGCAAGCCAAGGGCCCGGCCGGGAATGCCTTTTCGGGAAAGGGGAGCGAAAGGCCCTCGCCCGGAATGCTTTTTTGGGATGCGGGAAACATGGCGGAAAGAGGCAAGCCGGTGGATGGATCATGACCGTTGAAACCGCCAGAGTCGCAATCTGCTGGGACAGCTCCTACCTGTGGGGGCTGATCGCCTATCGCTCGTTCAGCTGCCTGGGCCTGGATTTCGATCTGATTGATTCCAGCGACATCCGCGCCGGCAAACTGGATGGCTTCGACATATTGTTCGTGCCCGGGGGCTGGGCCAGCGACAAGATACTGGCCCTGGGCGGCGATGGCGCGCCGGCTATCAGGCGTTTTGTCGGCGAAGGCGGCAGCTACCTGGGTTGCTGTGGCGGCGCCGGCCTGGCGCTTAGCCATGACAGCGGCCTGGGGCTGGCGTCTTTCGGGCGCCTGCCCACCAGCCAGCGGCTTCCCAGCTTCAGCGGCAGGATTGTCCTCGAACATACCGTTCCTGATCACCCAATGTGGCGCGGCATTGAACCGGGTGCTGCCTTTCACGCCTGGTGGCCCGGCCAGTTCGCCCTGGATGGAGACCCGGAGGTAAGCGTGCTGGCCAGATATGGAGAAGCCCTGGCAGGCTCGTTCGTGGCCGACCTGCCTGTAGGAGCCCCCTTTGACTGGCGGCGCTGGGAGGAAATCTACGGCATCAATCTGGACCCGGAGAGGATCGCGGGCGAACCCGCCGTGATCGAGTTTCCATACGGTGGCGGCAGGGCCATTCTCTCCTATCTTCATTTCGAGACCCCGTGGGATCAGAAAGGCAACCTGGTCATGCTCAACCTGATCCGTTATCTGTCCGGAGGCAAGGAGCCGGCTTTGCCCTGTCCGGCCCAGGGCGTCAAACCCGTTCCTGAGAGGGAAAGGGGCGCCGTTAGCGAGCTGGGTCCGGCCGCGGCCGCGGCCCGCGAGATGGAACGCCGCGCCTGGGACTTCGTCCATTTTGGCAAGCAGAATTTCCTCTGGTTCTGGCGCACTTCCTGGCTGCTGCAATGGCGCCGCGGCGTCAAGGGAATCGAGTATTCGGCGCTCTACGGCATGCTCGCGGAGCTCGACCGCCTGACGGAAAAATATGAAGACAGGCTGGGCGCGGATTTTGAGGAACAGATATCAGTACTGCTGGGCCGCGTGGACGAGTTCCTGAACGGGGCCAGGACACTCCTTACTCTCGAACGCTGGGCCCTGGCTCAGGGACCTTTAAGCCCGCTTAAGAGCGATGATGAAAACATCAACGCGGCCCGGGAACGACTTTTTTCGCGGTCCAAACGATGCGGGGGGCTGTACGGGGAGATAATGGAGAGGGCGGACAGGCTGCTGCTGCCTCTGATCAGGATGGAGAGCGCCGAAGCCGGCGGAGCATGACAGCAAGAGACGCGCCGGAGCGCGCCTCTTTTGACAATTTTAATTTTCAGGCGGCGCTTTCACCGCTCTCGCCGTTCTACCAGGAAGCAGTCTTGTGCTCCTCGGTTAGGCCCACCAAACCGGCGTAATCTACTTCCTTGACGCCGTCGACTATCCGCTCCAGGCCTCTCAGGGCAAGATCCTCCTTAAGAACATACACGTCATGATCGCCCATGATCTCTTTTATCCTGCCCTCCAGGGATGAGCCGGCCATGGCGCCGTAAACTCCGTCCTCGTAAAACAGGATCGGAGAGCCGCTGGACGCGTACTTGAGGCAATCCTCGAAGCTCATCGACTCGAAGGGAGACTTGTTAATCAGGTGAAGCATGGTCCTCCTCTCTCGTGCCTTTTCCGATAATTGGTTAGAGACTCTTTGTCGACGCGCGCCCGGGCGCAGCGACAAAAAAAGAAACAGATCCGCTGCCTAGAACATCATGAAGTTCCTCTGTTCCTCCATCAGCTTCTCGACCTGATCGGAGTCGATGAGCTCGGGCTGGATGATCAGCTCATCCAGCGACAGCCCCCGCGACTCCAGCGAAGCCTTGTCAATAAAGATCTTTTCCACATCATAGACGGGCTCCAGGGCCTTGAAAGTCGGAGAGAAATCCTTGATGCCGAAGGCAGAGCTGTCCATGCCCTTCTTGAGCGACAGGACGCCGTCATCTATGAAGAGGACAGTGAGATCCTGCTCGTACGCCGCCATCATCACGACGTTCTCGAGGCCTTCATACGAATAGATGGTGCCGTAGGGCGCCGTACGGAAAACAATCATCAGTTTTTGAGCAGCTTCATTCATCACAATTCACCTCTCTTCTTTTAAGCCCTGAATGTTATCAGCCTGTCAGCCTCGATGGCGAGGTCGGTAAGCATGCCCAGGCCGCCGATCTTGAACCCTTCGGCGACGACCTCTTCGTTGATGCCCCGGCGCTTGGCCGCGGCCACGCAGACAACGAAGTCTATCTCGTTCTCCGTTGCCAGAGCCGACCATTGCTTCTGGATATGGCGGTCGTCAGACTGCGGCTCCATCAGCTTGGTCGAGTTGAGAACGCCGTCCTGATAAAAGAAGACGCGGGCGATCTCATGACCCTTGTCCAGCGCGGCCCTGGCGAACTGGTAGGCGCTGTCAGAAGCCTCGTGCTGGTAAGGTCCTTCCAGAATCAGAATCCCGTATTTCACTTTTTGTCACTCCTTCCTGATGTTGGTATTGGGGTCCTGCCACCGTGCGGAAAAAAACCCGGACGCAAAGAGTGGAACACTCCCAGAAATGAAAATCCCGCACCCCGCGAGCTATCGTATATCCGGTAACAGATGTTGTCAATAAGGAAGGAGGGCCAACGCGGGATATTTGCCCGCAGATGACGGCTAATAGCCCATCTCGATGTAATGGCAGGGACAAACCTCGGCGCAGGTGCCGCAGCCGACACATTTGGCGTAATCGGTAAACATGATCCGGCCCGGACGGCGCCTTAAATCCTTGCTGATGGCCTCCTGGCAGCAGTAGATGCGGCAGCGGTCGCAGACGAAACAGAGGCCGCAGCTCATGCAGCGTCTTGTTTCGGCTATGGCATCCTCCTCCGGCAGCGGCAGATTGACTTCGGCGAAACTCCTGGCCCGCTCTTCCAGAGGCAGATAGCCATGGTCGTTGCGCGGAATGCGGTCGTAGTACTTCAGCTGAATCTCACCCGGCCTCACGGGCGCGGGGATATAGGGCTGGCGGTAAGTTCTCCCCCGCAGGTATTCGGCGATGGCGCGCGCGGCCATCCTGCCCTCGCCGACGGCATAGGTGGCAAAGCGCTGGGCGATCACATCTCCGCCGATGAAGACCCCGGAGATGGCGGATTCACGAGTTGCCTGGACCGCACCCCAGCCATCCTCGCCGGCCAGTCCCTCGATGCCCTCCAGATCGGGCCGCTGCCCCAGAGCAGCCACTACGGTGTCGGCCCTCATAATAAACTCCGAGCCGGAAACAGGAACCGGCCGCCGCCGCCTGGATTCGTCGGGCTCGCCCAGCTCCATCCTGATGAAGATCACCTCCAGGGGATGCGGGCCCTCGCCTGCCGCTTCACCGCCGGGCTCCGGACCGCCGGCCCTTATCCTCACCGGCGCCGCCAGGAACTCAAACCCGACGTTCTCCCGCTTGGCCTCCCGGATCTCCTCGGGAATGGCGGGCATCTCCATCCGGCTTCGGCGATAGACGATGGTGGCGGCTGAGCCCAGCCTCATCGCCACTCGGGCTGCGTCGATGGCCGCGTTGCCGCCGCCGATGACGATTACCGCCCCGCCGGCCTCCCTGAGCGAGCCGGAATTCACCCGGTGTAAAAAATCCACCCCTGAATAAACTCCCGGCAGGTCCTCGCCCTCTATGGCAAGCCTGACGCCGGCCTGGGCTCCCACCGCCGCGTAGACCGCGTCGTATTCCTGCCTGAGCTGTTCAAGCGGAACATCCCGGCCGGCGCGAATCCCGTATCTCGTCTCTATCCCCAGATCAAGGATGTTTTCGATCTCGGCGTCCAGGATATCCCGGGGCAGGCGGTAATGAGGTATGCCCGTCCTCAGCATGCCGCCGGCCTGACCGGCGTCCTCATATACCGTCACCGGATAGCCGCGGCGGGCCAGCTGGTAGGCACAGGAGAGCCCCGAGGGTCCCGCGCCGATGACCGCCACCTTCTTTTCGCTCCGCCTGTCCGTGAGCCGCCTCAGTCTCAGGCCCCGCCTGAGTCCGTGGTCCCCGATGAACCGCTCCAGGTTGTTTATCGACAGGGGCCGGTCGCGGGCGTTCCGGTTGCAGGAGTTCTCGCAGGGATGCGGACAGACGCGCCCGTGCACCGCCGGAAAGGGATTCTTGTCGGTCAGTATGTGCCACGCCTCGTCCAGAGATTCTTCCCGGCTGCGGCCGAAGAGTTCCGCCTGGGCTATCTGCGTCAGGTACCCGCGTATATCCTCGCTGCTGGGGCAGGCGTTCTTGCAGGGGGGCATGCGGCGCACGTAGTTGGGACACTTGCCGCTGTCGTTGAGCGCGTTCAGCAGCCGTTCTTCCAGCGGCTCGGTTTTGATCCTGATCAGGTTGCCGGCCATGCTGGCGCCTATCGCCTGGCCTGCATGGAGGTGTTGAAGGTGGTGCGCGCGAATCTGTAGCTGTCGATGTGATATTTCGTGAACCTGAAACCGGTCAGATCGAAGAAGCGTTTCCAGCCGATGCGGTCGATCCACTCCCCGATGCGCTCGAAGGGCCGGCCGCCGCGCCGGTAGGCCTCGAGAATCCTTTCCAGCGCTTCGCACACCTCCGGCCAGCGCGGCGGATTATTGGGCAGGTCGTACGCCGCCAGCTTCATGAAGGAAGGGCCGCCCCGGGTGCTCGATGACTTGCCGCCGACCCAGATGGCCAGCGTATCGGTATCGGGGTCGCGCACCTCCATGCTGGGGCACTGGCCGTGGCAGGCGCCGCAGTACATGCATTTTTCCTCGATGACCTCCAGGGTGTCCCTGCTGTCGACCTTGGTGGGACGGATCGCCGCCACTGGGCAGATGGCCACCACCCTCGGCAGCTCACATTGCCGGATGTTCTCGTGGTCGACGCGCGGCGGACGGTGATGCTGAAGCACCACGGAGATGTCCGCGTGAGTGCCGCAGTTTATCTGGCAGCAGGATGTCGACAGCTTCACCCGCTGCGGCAGCCTCTCGTTCCTGAACTCCTCGAAGAGGTGATCCATCAGCGCCTTGACCGTGCCCGCGGCGTCGGTGTTGGGCAGGTTGCAGTGCAGCCAGCCCTGGGTGTGCAGGATGTTGCCAATGGCGTGTCCGGTGCCGCCCACCGGGAACCCCAGCTCCTCCTCGACAGCCCTGACCAGCGGCTCGATATCTTCTTCCTTTGTGAGCAGGAACTCGATGTTGCTGCGGGACGTAAAACGCAGGTGCCCCTCGCAGAACCGGTCGGCGATGTCGCATATGGCCCTCACCTTGTCGACGCTGAGGGTGCGGGGTGAGCCGGCGCGGACTGTAAACAGGGCCTCGCCGTTTTCGGCAACGTGCTTGAGCACGCCCCTGCCGATCACCTTGTGATCGGCCCAGGCTCCGTAGTTGCGCGCCATCGCCGGGTGCAGGAACCTCCTGAAGTCGGGGGCCCCGTTATCGCGCGGCGCCATCGGCAGTTTTTTGAGATCCATGTCAGGCACCGCCTTTCCCCGGGGCCGGCTCGCCTCCCGGCGGACTGTTTCCATCCGCGCTCTCTTCACGCAGGACCTCCTTGTCCACTACGGGCGGCTCCTTCTCCGGCTCGCCGTACATGCGGGGCGGCGCGTATTCTTCGAACTTGATGAACGGGTTGTAACGGGGCTCCCTGATCATCCGTGGGTCAGGTTCGATACCGACGCCGTCCAGGAACGAGGCCAGGCTGACTCGGTCGATGAACTCTCCGACCCGTTCGTGATCGAGGGCGTATTCCCCCCAGAAGTCCCATACGCGCCGGAAGAGGTCAAGCAGGCCGTCCCAGTCTTCCTGTGATTGCAGTTTCATGAAGGGGACCAGCATCGAGCTGTACATGTCGCCGATCTTCAGCGAGCGCTTGCCACCGATGAGGATGGAGGCTCCCTTGTCATCGCCCGGCGCCAGGATCCCGTGCATGACGTTGATGCAGTGCATGCAATGCACGCAGTTGTCGTCATCGATCTCGATTCGGCCGCCGCGCAAAGCCATGCACCAGGTGGGGCAGCGGTTGATAACGTTATCCATTACGTACTGCTCTCCGTTCTCCTCTATAAAACGGGACACGCCGTCCTCGTCTATGCGGATGTCATCCCGCCAGGTGCCGATGACGGGCATGTCGGCGCGCATCATCGAATTGCTGCAGTCGTTGGCGCACCCGGAAAGCTTGAACTTGAACTTGTAGGGGAATTCCGGGCGGTGCAGATAGCCGATGAACGTGTCGGTTATGTACTTGGCGAGGCCCATGGTGTCGTAGCAGGTGTTCTGGCAGCGGGCGGGGCCTATGCAGCTAATCAGCGTGCGCATGGCGCCGCCGGAGCCGCCGATGTCCCAGCCTTTTTCCATCAGGGCTTCACCGGCCTCATGGGTGGAGTCGTTGTCGGAGCCCAGCATAAGGATGTCGCCGGTCATGCCGTGCAGCTGGAGGATGCCGGAACTGTGCTTTTCGCTTATGTCGCAGAGTTCCCGGAGCGCGTCGGTGGAGTAGACATACGCCGAAGGCGCGATGATGCGGATGGTGTGGAACTGGGCGATCTCCGGGAACTCCTCCTTGAGGTCGGAGTAACGGGCCAGGATGCCGCCGCCATAGCCACGCAGGTTGAGCACCGTTCCCGTCCAGTAGTTCCAGCGGTCGCGGTAGGACTTCTCCAGCTGTCCGAGCAACTGCCCGACGGCGGGTTTCTTTTTAGCCAGCTCCTTCAGGTCGCTGACAAAGCTGGGCCAGGGCCCCGACTCGAGCTCGTCGAGCATCGGAGTCTCGGGAAGATTCTCAGGCGTGTCCGTCATGGCCGTCCTCCTTTTCCTCCTTCTGCGGCTTTGGGAAGAGATTTGCCCGGCGGGAAGCTGGATTCATCCTACCCACATCCTCGAACCTCCACGCATCAGAAAAAGCGGACGAACCGGGCTGGATAAAATAGTTCCCTGGTTGGAAACAGACCTTTAAGCGATCGGTCCATGCAGTCAGGATCGCGCCTGGGGTTTGACCTTACGGATAATCGAGTAGGGGGGTGCCTCGCGGCTACCCCCCTCTCACACCACCGGGCATA
>JACUUL010000005.1 GCA_014859345.1 Thermoleophilia bacterium | reverse complement strand
ATCCGGAACGCGCGGTAAATTTCTATAGCGCCGCCTTCGGATGGAAAATCAGCAAGCGGGAGGGCGATCAGCCTTACTGGCTGTTCGAAACCGGCCCGGATGAGGAACCCGGCATCAACGGGGGCATTACCCTGCGGGCCGGTTCCAATACCACGGTCAATACTATCGGTGTATCCGACCTCGATGACGCCATTAACAGGGTCCAGGACGCCGGAGGCAAGGTCATCAGCGAGAAGCTGGAGATACCAGATGTGGGTATAATGGCCTACTGCCAGGACACCGAGGGAAATCCCTTCGGCATCATTCAGCCCGAGCCCGCGCCTTAAGAGCTGACCTCAAGGCGATACTCCGACGCGGGCCGGTCCGGCGCCAGATCAGGCCTCAGCGAGCCTTTGCCATCCTGCCGGCCGAACGGCTCGGAAGCCGCGGCCTCCTCCTCCGGCCTGAGAGCGCGCCGCCGTTATATACCAGCTTGCGTACTTTTCTGGCCTGGCGGTCCGGCTTGGGAATGACGCGGTAATCATACTGGAAGCCTTCGACATCCTCGCATCTGATCGTCGTTCCGATGAGAGCCTCGATGTCGCGCAGACCGCCCGTTTCCTCCGGGGACAAGAATGTCAAGGCGGCGCCGCCGGCGCCGGCCCGCGCCGTGCGGCCGATGCGATGCACGTAATCCTCGGGATTATTCGGAACGTCGAAATTGATGACATGGGAGATACTCTCGACGTCTATGCCCCGGGCCACGATGTCGGTGGCCACCAATACCCGGTGCCTGCCGCTCTTGAAGCCGTCAAGCGCTGCCTGGCGCTGGGACTGGGTGCGCCCCGAGTGGATGGCGGCGCTCCGGATCTTCTGGCGGCCCAGAGTCCGGCATACCCGGTCGGCCCGATGCCTGGTGCGTGTAAAAACTAGCACCCGGTCAAGATCCTTTTCTTTAAGCAGGTGCGCCAGGAGCTCGCTCTTTTGCCGCGAGCCCACCGGATACACAACCTGTTCGATCGCCTCTACCGGGGTAGCGCTGGGAGCGATATCAATACGGGCGGGGTTATTTAATGTCGAGCCGATGACGCCTAGCACCTGGCGCGACATGGTCGCCGAAAACAGCATGTTCTGACGCCGTCCGGGAAGCAGCCTGATGATGCGCCTCACGTCGGGCCAGAAACCCATATCCAGCATGCGGTCGGCCTCGTCGAGCACCAGCATCTTCACACGGCCCAGATCAATGTCCCCCCGGCCGTTTAAGTCCAGCAGGCGGCCGGGAGTGGCCACCAGCAGATCGACCCCATTGCGCAATGCCTTTATCTGTGGGCCATAGCCGACACCGCCGTAAACCGCGGTAACGCGCTGCCCGGTAAAGCGGGAACAATCCCGGGCTACCTCGTCTATCTGCACCGCAAGTTCCCTGGTGGGGGTGACCACGAGGGCCTTGATACCGCGATTGTCGCCCATGCGCTGCAGTATGGGAAGAATGAACGCGGCCGTCTTGCCCGTGCCTGTCTGCGCGCAACCGACAATATCGCGGCCGGCAAGACCGGGCGGGATGGCCCGTTCCTGGATGGGTGTTGGCCGGGAATAATCCATGGCCTTGATTGCCTTGAGCAGACGTTTCTCTAAACCAAGATCATCAAAAGACAATAGTGACTCTCCTTTTCCGTGCGCCTTCGTATCGCACTGCGCTTGCAGACACAGTTGATCCGTAAGGTTTCAGAAAAGGAACGCGAGGGACAACCGGGTCTTTCGTGGACTTTGTATTGCGCGTATTATATCAATGTGCACAGGATAAGCCAACCCCCCGGCCGGGCCGATGGAGATCGCCGCCTCCCGATTCCAATTTCCCGGCCTGCAGCTCCATTGACACATCGGTAGATTTTTATTACTTGACATCTTCCTGGTCAACAGATTTGACATTCACTTCCAGAAAGTGGAACATATATGCTCGTTATTTTCTGAAAGGACTGTTCGACATCTCCGAACGAGCGGCCGAAAATCCGATCGTAATCAGAAATCCCGGCATTGAAGACGGCTCCCGCATCTGGAGCCTGGCCTGCCTGAGCAAGCCGCTGGACCTTAACTCCCCTTACTTTTATCTCCTTTTTTGCAGGCATTTTTCCAGGACATGCCTGATTGCTGAAAAAAATTCCCACTTGCTCGGGTTTGTTCTTGCCTACAGGCCGCCCCAAGCTGAGAGCGTCATCTTTGTCTGGCAGATAGCCGTCCTTCCGGACGCCAGAAAGCAGGGACTTGGCAGAACCCTGTTGCGCGAACTGCTGCGCCGGGCAGGCAGCGGCGCGAGGTATATCGAAGCAACTGTAACGCCATCAAACCAGGCTTCCCGAAGCCTGTTTCTATCTCTGGCGTCCGAGCTGGAAACAGCCTGCGAGGAAAGGCCTTTTTTAGGCCGGAATATTTTTCCTGAAGAGGAAAGGCATGAAGAAGAAATTCTTCTCAGCCTGGGTCCGTTACCCCGATAGAAAGGAGAGGTGTTATTTCTTATGCGTATTTTTGAAGAGATTGAATCGAACGTGCGAAGTTACATCCGCATGTTTCCCACGGTGTTTGAAAAAGCCAAGGGATGTATGGTTTACGATGAACAGGGCAGGGAATATCTGGATTTCTTCGCGGGAGCCGGGACCCTTAATTACGGACACAATAATCCCCGGTTCAGCGAAGCGCTCATCGAGTACATAAAGAGCGACGGAATCATCCATGGCCTGGATAAAGCCACGGCGGCAAAAAAGGAGTTTCTGGAAAAACTCCGGGACACCATCCTGGTTCCTCGCAACATGAACTACAAGGTGCAGTTCCCCGGCCCCACCGGCACCAACGCCGTGGAAACGGCCCTGAAACTGGCGCGGATGGTAAAAGGACGGTCCAACGTCATTTCCTTTACCAATGGCTTCCACGGGCTTACCATGGGCTCCATGGCCCTGACGGGAAACTCATTTTACCGCGATGAGGCCTTTATCAACCGCATCAATGTATCATTTGCGCCCTACGAGGGTTATCTGAACGGTGATTTCGACACCATCGAATACTTGAGAGCCTCGCTGATGGACAAAAGCAGCGGCGTGGATCTGCCGGCGGCGATCATCGTCGAAACCATTCAGGCCGAAGGCGGGGTCAACGTGGCGAGCAGCCGGTGGCTGAAGGGTCTCGAGCTGGTCTGCCGGGAGCTGGACATCCTTCTGATTATCGACGACATCCAGGTGGGCAACGGCCGCACCGGCGACTTTTTCAGCTTTGAAGAGGCCGGCCTCGATCCCGATATCATATTGTTGTCAAAGTCCATAGGTGGCGGCCTGCCACTGTCGCTGGTGTTGTTGAAACCGGAAATCGACCAGTGGAAGCCGGGGGAGCATACAGGCACTTTCCGCGGCAACAACCTGGCATTCGTAATCGCCACGGAAGCGCTGCGTTACTGGGATGATGACCGTTTATCCGATGAGGTCTTCCGGAAATCGGAAATCCTCCAGGAGGAGCTGGAAAGGATGGTGGAGGAGTTTCCGGAGCTGGAAATGGAGGTCAGAGGCCGCGGCCTGATCTATGGCCTGGATATCTCTCCCAAGGGCCTGGCAACGGAGATCTCGAAAGAGGCGTTTAACAAAGGCATGGTCATCGAGGTGGCGGGAGCCGAGGAAAATGTCCTCAAGTTTCTCCCCCCGCTGATCATCGAAGACAAGTTGCTGTACAGGGGCCTGGACGTAATCGAGGAGTGCCTCTACACGGTCCTCAAACATAAGAAAAACCTGCTGGCGGGAGGTATCGGGTGATAGTCAGGAGCGTGGAACAGATCATGGGCACCGAGGCCGAGGTCTCGACCCCCAACTGGACAAGCCGGCGCCTGCTGCTTCAGCAGGATGGTATGGGTTTCTCTTTTCACGAGACGATAATCCATGCCGGTACGGAGACGCACATGCGGTATTTAAACCATCTGGAGGCGGTCTACTGCATCGAGGGCGATGGCGAGGTGGAAACCGTCGAGGATGGAAAAATATATGCCGTCAGGGCCGGAACCATCTATGCTCTCGACCGGCATGACCACCACATACTGAGGGCGAAGACAGACATGCGCATGGCCTGTGTTTTCAATCCGCCATGCACCGGCCAGGAAGTGCACGACGAAAATGGCGCCTATCCCCTGGAAGAGGTGCAGGAAAACCCGGTCTGAATCGGTTCGATTGAACAGAAAGGAGGGGTTGAATCATGGCCCACTACAACAAGAAGTTCATTACCTGCCTGATGACCACCGCCTGCAACCTGCGGTGCAAATATTGCATCACTTCATCGATGGAAAGGAAGAACATTCACATCGATACCGATTTTGTCCGCGCCGCCATGCAGGAATATTTCGAAAAGACGCGCAACTTCAAGGTGAGATTTTACAGCGTCGGCGAGCCCACGCAAAACATTGAAGGCATCAAGAAAGTGCGGGAGATCGCCTGTGATCTGGCCGGCGGAGAGGGGGTTTATTTCGAGCTGCTGACCAATGGCTGCTTCGATGATGAAGTCGCCGAATGGATCGGCAACCATATTCACCGGGTCTGGGTCTCTTATGATGGTCCCCGGGATGTCTGCGACCAGATTCGCGTAACACCGGAAGATACGCCCAGCACCGGCAGGATTCTGAAAACCGTCGAGAGACTTAAAGACATGACCTCCGTGGGCATCGGTCTAACCGTTAGCCTGTTCAACCTGCGGCGCCAGAAGGAGATAATAGACGAAATTCATGAGCTGGGCATCGACTGCGTTATCTCCAAGGCGGTTCTTAATCCCGTTGGCAAGACGGTTGATGATATCTACGCGGTGGACATCATCGATTACGCCCGCGAGTTTGTGGAAGCATGGCGGCATGCCAGGGAGCTGGGAGTGCATTACACCAACGATCTCGTCTTCAACTTCGATGGACACAGCTCATTTTATTGCCGCGCCTGTGAGCCCACGCCCCATCTGACTCCGGATGGTTTTGTCTCCAGTTGCGACCGGGCCTTTTCCGGCGACACGCCTATACAGGATCTCATTTACGGCAAGTGGGACGCGCAGAGGAAAGAGATCGACTACTTCCCCGAAAGGATGGATAATCTGCGCAGCCGCCGGGTGGAAAATATGGAAGAGTGCAGCGATTGTGAGATACGCTATCAATGCTGCGGACATTGTCTGGGGACAACTTTCCAGTGGACCGGCGATATTTTTCAGCCCATCAGGGAATATTGCCCCGCCATTAAATTTCTTTACGGCGAGATGAAGAAGGATATGAGGCCTGGCGAGTTCTGGCCGGTGGAATATACGAACTAGCTGCGCCCTTTGAAAATTCTAAAAAAGCGCCGGCGGCGGGCCTAAGAGCGCAGCTTGTTTTTTACTTCGAGCGCATCCGCGGTCATTTTCTCGTTATCCAGGGTCTTCAGTACCTTGCGGTCGTATACGACCCGGCCGTCGACCATCGTGAAGAATACATCCTCCTGGTTGGCCCCGTAAACCAGCGCCGAATATGGATCGTGAACCGGCGTGAAGTGGTTGAACTTGATATCCACAGCAATCATGTCGGCCTGCTTCCCCGGCTCCAGGGAGCCGATGCGGTCATCCATCCTCATGGCCCGCGCCCCTCCCAGGGTGGCCATCAGAACGCAGTCGGCAGCATTGAGCACCCTGGTATCGCGGCGCACGCCGCGATGCAAGAAAATAGCGGTTCGCATCTCCCCGAACATGTCCATGATGTTGCTGCTGGCGGGGCTGTCAGTGCCGAAGCCAACCCGCATGCCCGCCTCGAGGAGGGCCGGCAGCGGCGCGATGCCGCAACCCAGCTTGGCGTTGCTCTTGGGGCAGTGGGCCACGGACACATCATGCGAGGCCATGACGTCGATGTCGCGGGGCCCCACATGCACGCAATGAACCGCCATGAAATCCGGTCCGAAAACATTCCATTGCTGCAGATACTTGACCGGCGTCACGCCGAAAGGCTGGCGGCTCAGGTGATCCCATCCCACCTTTTCCCGCAGGTCCAGCGCCAGCATGCCGGTGCCCGAGCGGATATAAATTGTCTCCTCGTTGCTCTCAGCCACATGTGACGCGACCATCATGCCCCTTTCCCGGGCATACTCGGCTATGGCCCGGTAGAGGCTGGCGCTCACCGTGTACGTGGCATGAGGGAATAAACCGATTTCGATCAGATCTCCGGTTTGTTCCCTGAGCTCGTCCAGCTTTTCAGAGAGCCGGGCCATGGTATCGTCCAGATGGGCGTCATCGATGCCCAGTGCCTCCTGATAGGCGCGCGCCCTCAGGCCGGATTGCCGGATGGCCTTGAGGCTCTCGCCGGAGTACATGGCGTCACCCACGGTCGTTATTCCCGAGGTAATGCACTCCGCAGCGCCCAGATAGGCGCTGGCGGCATAATCAGGGCCGTTGAGCCTGGCCTTGAAGCCGATGAACTCCAGGATCCAGGGACCAAAATTATGATTGTCGATAAGCCCTCGGAAGCAGGCGTATTCGAGATGGCTGTGACAGTTGACAAATCCGGGCAGAAGAAGCGCATCCTGAAAATCGATGACTCTGGCTCCGGGGAAGGCATCCGAAACCTTGTCAAACGGCGCCACCGCCACGATGCTGTCACCCTTGACGGCGACGGCGCCATCGTAAATGGGATCAGACGTGATGGGCATTACCCAAGTTGCCCGGTAGACCTGTATTTCTTCTGGTGCGCCTGTTTCTGCCATGTCTTGTCCTCCTGAACTGTTTACCCGTGCGTGCGTCTGTCCGCCAGTCACAGGCACTTCCGAGCAATCGCTGTGCGCGTTAAGTATAATTTAGCCGCGGCCCGCTGCAAAACTTTTGGCGTCTTGAGCATTTAAAGTTCTTTCTATAGGATAGTAAGGCTCATGAGAGAGTCCTTCCCTCAATTGCCATGCGGGCCGTTCGCGCCCGGAGGTTCCCTGCAGAATAATGAGAAATCCCGTGAATGTCCGCAAAATCATAAATGATTGTTGGGCCGCCGGCTTGCAGAAGCCCCGGCAGGTTATCGTGGCGACCGGGTTCATCCTGCTTCTGGCTTATGTCAAGTTCGCTGCGATGCCTTTTTTGGTACCCGGCACGGACTGGACCCGTTTCCCGCCTTACCTGGCATTGCCCACGGAGGGCGGTTTTAAATTTTCCAGCTATTTTCTTCTTTATGTCTTTTTAAGCATAAACGCAGTGGCCCTGTTCGGGCTCTACCTGTTCGCCTTAAGGTCCGCCGGCGCGGCAGCCGGCGGTCCTGCCGGCAACCCGCCGCACCTGCGGAATGGCCCCGTATACGGCAGGAGCCTGGTCCGCGTCATCGTCGTTTTTTCAGTACTGTTCCACCTGATAATGCTGGCTACCCCTTTCCTGCTCTCGACCGATATTTTCGATTATATCCGTCACGGAAGGATCCTGGCTTTCTATGGTGAGAATCCACTGGTGATCCCGGCCACGTACTTTCCTCATGACCCGTTCTTTACTGCCGGTGGCTGGGTCGGCACCGGTTCTGTTTATGGCTCTCTTCATGTTTACCTCATGGCCTTGCTGGCCCGGGTCGCAGGCGATAGCTTCACTGCCAACTTCTTCATTTTCAAGGGATTCTTTATCGGCCTGAACCTCACCAATCTGTGGCTGATCTGGAAACTCGCCAGGAGGCTCAAACCAGGACTTGAAAACAAGGCCCTCGTCTTTTATGGCTGGAACCCGTTCATCCTGACATTCGTGGTGGCCAACGCCCACAACGACATTCTCATGCTGACGCTGGTGCTAGCCGGTTTTCTCATGTATCTGGAAAAGCGGGTGGTCATCGGGGCCCTTTTCATAACTCTGGCGACGCTGGTGAAGTTCATCACCCTGCCCATCCTGTTGATCTACCTGGCCCTCGCCATCCGGCAGCAGGAGGGCCTGTCCCGCAGGCTGGGCCTGGGCGCGGGCATCCTGGCCCTGTGCTCCGCGGTCTCGGTGCTGAGCTACTTCCCTCTCTGGGTCGGCCGCGAAACCTTCTACTATCTCACCACGGTCGGCCAGAAGACCAACTTCACGATATCGATGCTCATCAGGGATGCCGCCGCCGGCCATATCGAGCTCTCCATGTCCAATACCATCGTCCAGGGTTCACTCGCGGGCGTACTGGCCCTTTACCTGCTCTGGCATATCGCCGGTGTCAGGCACTTCGGCGGAATGCTGTCGGCCGCCGCGGGAGTTGCTTTTCTCACCCCCTTTGCGCTTTTTTGGTTTCAACCATGGTATCTGACTCTGGCGCTGGGACTGATCGCGCTCAGGCCCCACCGGCTGATGCTGGTGGCCGCGCTGGCCTTTTCGTTCAGCGTCACCTTTTTCGACAGCTTCTGGTGGAACGCGCCTGTTTCCATGGATATTCAGAAACCGCTCAGGGTTTTGGTCGTATTCGGACCACCGCTGGCCCTGCTGGCCGTGCTCAAGGGGCGCGAGTCTCTGCCCCGGGCCTGGAGCAGGCTCATGGCCTGGACCCTCGAGCAGCAGTCGACGAGAGCCCGGGTTCTGCGAAGGGCTGGCCCGGACCCGGCTGCCATCAATATCTGCGATCCGACGCCACTGAGGCTGGCCGTGGAAATAAGCGTGCTCGTGACAGCGGCGATGGTGCCCATGGCGGTCGTCATAGCCACTTCCCCCCAGCTCAGATCGCTGGCGGAACTCGTCCTTCTTAAACTGCGACTACTGGCCGGCTGATGCTTACCTGGAGATATCACCTGCTTTCGCTGGTCGCGGTCTTCCTTGCCCTGGGACTGGGAGTCCTGGTAGGAATCAGCCTGTCAGACAATGGTGTGGTAGAGACAGGACGCTCCGGCCTCACGGATGAGATACTGCGCGATATTGACGATCTTCGCTCCCGGAATACGGATCTGGAAAGGGAACGCTCCCTCAACCTCCGCTTCCAGGACGATGCCTTCCCTTTCATCATCAGCGGGCGGCTGCAGGGCACCAGGATTGCCCTGGTTGCGTCCGGCGCGGTGGGTGACGATATCCTTCGCAGGCTTTCATCGTCGATTAACAGCGCCGGCGGCCAGGTGGTCACCACCACAATCCTGAGTCCGGGCCTGGATCCGGGACCTGTGGCTGCCGGACTGAAGAGCGGCCTGCGGAACAACCCGGCCTTCGCTGACGCTGATGAATCCTCTGTCGTGCCGGCGCTCGGCCGTCAGCTGGCCGCGGAGATTGGCGGCAGGGCGGACAACCCCAAAGCTTTGACGGCTCTCCAGAACATACTGGTCGACTCGATGAGCGGCAATTACGAATCCCCGGTTGACGCGGTAGTCCTGGTGGCCCGGGCAAATGACGAACAGTCACCAGATTACTCAGAGCTTCAAAAACGGCTTCTGCTGGGCCTGAGAGAGCTGGGGATACTGGCGGTGGGCGCCGAGCCCTCGGATGCCCCCCGCTCGGAGATACCCCTGTTTCTGAGCCTGGACGTCTCCTCAGTCGACAACATCGACAGCCGCATCGGGCAGATCTCGCTGATCTACGCACTCAGCGGCGAAAAAGGCACCTACGGTTTCAAGACCACCGCCGACATGCTCATTCCCATTTTAAGAGCCCCCTCCCAGGCGGCACTCTCAGGCCCGCCCGCATAGGAGAAAGAAAGGATCTTATCCGGCCGTCTGCCCAACATCCTGGCCGCTGTCGATGTCTGCCTCTGATTGCTTGCGCCGCCGGGAGCGTTCGATAAGACGCACCAGCACGAGGCTGATCTCATATAGCAGAAGAAACGGCATAAATAGAGCCACCATCGAGAAAACATCTGCAGGAGTCAGGGAGGCGCTGATGACAGCGCCGAGAAGAATGGCGTACTTGCGCTTGGTGCTCAGCGTGCGGGCGTTAACTATCCCCACCCAGGAAAGAGTCACGATCATCGCCGGCAGTTCGAACACGAGCCCGAAAGCAAACAGGAACATGGCCACAAATGAGAAGTAGCGGCTGGCCTGAACCTGCTGATCGAAGATCCCAGACTCGTAATTTAGCAGGAATTCCAGGCCTCTGGGCAGCACCAGGAACCAGGCAAAAGCCACACCCGCAAAAAACAGCAGTGTGGTGAAAGAAGCGGCCGTCAGCGTTATCCGCCGCTCCCGTTTTTTCAGACCCGGAGCGACAAAGGCCCAAATCTGGTAGATGATGACCGGGGAGGCCACTATCAGGCCACCATAGATAGCCACTTTGAAGACGGTCATGAACGATTCGGTGGGGGAGAGAGTGATCAGCCGCATTTCCATGTCGCTCAGGGGAGCGATCAGCAGCCTGAGCAGCGGGCCTTTGAAGATGAAGCAACCGATCGTGCCCACGGCGATCGCCACCACCGAGATGATGATGCGTCTGCGCAACTCATCCAGATGCTCGATCAGGGACATCGGTCTGTCGTTAGATTCTGACAAGGCCGGAGAAGGTCAGAGGGTGGACAAAGCGGCCGGCCCTTATGACGATCAGGAGGCTTTGGGTTCGGTGCTGCCGGCCTCCGGGGCGCTCTTGGGCTCGGGCGCGGCAGCCGGCTCGGGAGCCGTCTTCGGCTCGGCCACCGTCTTTTCAACGGTGGGTGTGGCCGGTTCTTCCTTGGTCAGCTGTTCCTGAATCTCGGTCGTGGACTTTTTAAACTCCCTGATGCCCCTGCCCAGAGAGCGCCCGACCTCCGGCAGCCGCTTGGGACCGAAGATGACCAGAATAATGACCAGCACTATGATTAACTCCTGCCAGCCGATTGATGGCATGATCACTTACTCCTTGAAAATCGGGAACGGATGTGAGGATACTTCGTACTTATACCCCATCTGCCATTCTAGGATACCCTATAGCATGTGTCAATTGGACTGGATCCCCTTGAAGTTGCCACTTTTTCCCTGTAAATGCAAGAATTATAAAAAAGTGGCCGCCTGTAGTCGGCCGCGGCGTTAGCATGAACAAACCGGTAAAAAACCAGGAGATCGAGGTTTCCATTGACAGTCTCGCTTTCGGTGGCCGGGGCGTGGCGCGCGTAAACGGATTCGTGGTTTTTGTTGAGGGCGCCGTGCCCGGCGATGTCGTAAGGGCATTGGTCACCGCATCAAAGCGTTCCTATGCCGAGGCGCGGTCGGTTGAGGTTCTGGCCCCATCCCGCCAGCGCATCCAGCCTGCCTGCGCGCACTTCGGGGTTTGTGGCGGCTGCTCATGGCAATCCCTTCCTTATGAAACCCAGCTGGAGTTCAAGCAGAAACAGGTGGGCGACTGCCTGAAACGCATCGGCGGGGTGGAGGAACCGCCGCTTGATGAGCCGCTCGGCGCCGCTCCCTTGTGGCGTTACCGCAACAAGGTGGAGTTCTCTTTCGCGCCGGCGCCCGGCGCCGGTATCGATCTTGGCTTCCACCGGCCGGGCGAGTGGCAGCGCGTAATTAATATCGATGACTGCGTGCTTCATTCGCAGCTTACCAATAAGATCCGGAACCTGACCCGCGAGCTTGTCCGTGAAAGCGGCCTGGAAGCCTATGACCCGCGCTCCGGAGCCGGTTTTTTCCGGCATCTGGTCCTCAGGGAGGGGGCCAATACCGGCGAGGTGATGGTCAACCTGGTGACTGCGCCGGGAGAGTTCCCGGAAAAGCAGGATTTCGCGCGCAGGCTGACGACGGACCATCCCGAGATCGCCTCCCTTGTATGGAGCGTCAACAGCACGAAAGCGTCGGTGGCGACCGGTTTTCCCTTTCAGGTTTTGGCCGGCCGGGATCACATATTTGAGGAGATCCGGGGCCTCAGGTTGAAAGTATCTCCTTCGTCGTTCCTGCAGACGAACACTCACATGGCCGAGCGCCTTTACCGGAAGGCGGTCGGTTATGCCGGCCTCCGGGGCGAGGAGCTTGTATTTGACCTTTACTGCGGAATCGGCTCCATTTCATTGCTGCTGGCCCGCGGATGCCGCGAGGTTTTCGGAATAGAGATAATGGAGGAAGCGGTCATCCTGGCCCGGGAGAACACCCGCGCTAATGGCGCCGAAAACGCCGGCTTTGCCGTCGGCAAGGTGCGCAAGGTGCTAAAGGACCTTGGCCTTCGGCGGCGGCCGGACGTGGTGGTTATGGATCCTCCAAGAGCCGGAGCCAGCAAAAAAGAGGTCCAGCGGATCCTGGAAATCATGCCGTCCCGGATCGTTTACGTTTCCTGTAACGCGTCTACGCTGGCCGGCAACGCCGCCCAACTGGTCGAGGGCGGTTACCGTCTCCTTGGAGCCGGCGCTGTCGATATGTTCCCGCACACTCCACATATCGAGGTGGTCGCCCTTTTCGAGGTCGCCTGAACGCTGTGCCGCTGCCTTGAGTCAGGCCATAAATACGTCAGTAGCAGGATTTTTTACGATTGTGGCTAATAACTAAGAGCCTGTCTTAAAAAAATTTTACACCTGACCTTATCGGGAAAAGGGCTGTGGTCCAGCTAAAAGCAGGGGGGAAGATCTGCCCTTCGCGCGGGTGGTTTTTTGCCTTGAGGACGCACCCACAGCCCTGCGGCCGGCCGCAGGAAAAATAAACGGAACCACGACCTTTGATTCCAGAGGCTAATTGTCAAAACCGGAAGACATATACGACAAGCACATGACCCGCGCCATCTCAGAAATCAACGAGCTTTGCCGTGAGCTGACTCACTGCGAACGGTGTGCCCACGGCAAGGCAGTGCCGGTGATAGGCTCGGGGCATCCGCTGGCGGACATCTTTCTGGTCAAGTACCGAACCCATCCCAGCGAAGCCTCTGAGGGTGTCGCGTTTTTTGGCCGCTCCGGAGAAGCGGTTATTAAGGGCTGCCAGAAGCTCTCCATCGATTCCTTGATCCTTTACGGGACCAATGTTATCAAGTGCGCCAACGTGAACGAGCCGGAAGGCCGGCGCCACTGCCCGCAGTATCTTAAGCGGGAGCTCATGATCGTCCAGCCCAAACTGGTCGTGGTAATGGGCGAGGAAACCCTGGAGGCCATTAACGAACTGGACTTTCCTCTGGCTGGCAGGCTCGAATTCAGGCCCGGAGAGATCCAGCAGATGACCCCCACAATCGAAGCGCTGATCACTCCCGAAATAGATGAGTCTCTAAGCGACCAGCGCCAGAAGACTGACTTCTGGAAAGCCTTCAAGGTGCTGAGCGAGTGGTACGAGTCATTGCCCCCGTATTAAAATGACAAACACCTGGCGCCCGCAGGGTGCTGGTTTTCTGTCTCCTGTTTTCTGGAAGCCTGAGTGGAATTGGATGACCGTCCGGATAAATATCCAGCACGCCCCCGGGAGCGTGCCCGCCGCGCCGCCAACAACGAAAGCGGCGAGGCGGAAAGCCGGATCTCCCGGCTGAAACGCCGTCAGGAATCCAGAAAAGAATTCGCTATCCTGAATCCGCGCCTCGATTCCAGAACCGAAACCAGGTCGCTGGTAATTTTTGGCGTGGTCCTGACTGCTCTTTCGGCAGCCCTGGCCGCCGCGCTCCTTACCGGCATTCCTGGTCCGGATTCCAACGGCAGGGCGGTCCTTTCTCTGGCTCTGGGACTGATGGCAGCCAGCGCCCTGGCATCCGGGCTGACTTTCCTGATCAGGCTGCGGCACCTTTTGCTGGCGCTGGTGCCGGCCGCCGCCTTTGCCGCAGCCGCCGCCGCCGCGCTGGGGCTGACTCCTTTGGAAAGCCTGGCAAAAATTGTCTTCGCCTGCGCCGCCGGCCTCTGGATCTCTCTGATGCTTACCTCGATCAGCCAGGTGCTTCTGATCGCGGTCCTGATCATCGCCGTCGACTTCTACAGCGTGTTTTTCGGGCCCACAAAAAAGATGGTGGAAAGCAGCGGGCCCTGGATTGACTACCTGACGGTCAGCCTGCCGGTTATCGCTGTGGACGCCACTTCCCGGTTAGGAATCGCCGACTTCATCTTTTTTTCCATCTTCATCGGCTGCGCTCTGACCTTCCGGCTGCGCCGCGTTCTGACTTCGCTGGCTATGGCCGTGTCGTTTGTGGCCACAATGATGATCGGAGTAAGCCTCGACATCGGCGTTCCGGCCCTGCCTTTGCTTTCAATCTTTTTTGTCGCCGTCAACGCAGACCTGTTGTATCGGAGGTTTCTTCAAGAACCGGATTCAGGGAAGAGGGATGAAAAGCCAGAAAAGAACAACCGTTGATGGCCTGAATAATCAATCCGGTGAAGTGAGAATTCGCTGGGACCGGCCGTAGAAGAGCCTTGAGGATCTTCCTGTTTATATATACTTTGTTCGTGCTGGCCGGCAGCGCCCTGACCCTCAGACTGGTTCCCCGCGCCCTCAGGGACCTGGGGCGGGAGCGCCAGAAGCTGAAGGAATCGTATCCGGAAGCCCGCTTCGAACAGATGGTTGAAGCAGGTTACCGGATGAATATCCTCCTGTTGCTGGCAGAGATTCTCTATTATTACCTTTTGCTTGCTTACACAGATCGCTGGCAGCTCTTCTGGGGAGCGGCGGCCTTCGGTTTAATCCATATCGTTTACCTGGTGGTCGGCCGTTTCGAGAGGAACAGGCTGAAAAGGACCGGGGACGGCACCGGCGCGGCCCGGCTGTTCATCTGGCTGACGGCTGTTCTTACCTCGGTGGAAATTGTTTTCCTGGCAGGCGTGCTGTACGTGCTTCTGATATAGGCGTGTCGTACCTGCTTCCGATATCGCGATCTTCGTGCCTGCGGCCTGTGGTTCCGTATCCTGTTTTGTGGTTTCCGCCGTCCTGGATTTAAATACCCGCCGCAATGATTGCCAAAGGTTCGCGCAGGCGGGTCTTAATCCAACGGCCTGACGATTTCGATGCCGCCCAGGTTTACTGCCAGATACGAGGTCTTGTAGGATGGATTCTCCGCGTCCCTGGGTGTGTAAACAGTCGCATCGGTAACATTAAGAAACACTGTGCCCTGCTGGGTGAGCAAATCGGAAAGCCGGCTGCGGTACTCGACCGCCGGCAGATGCACAGTGCCCACGATAGTGCTGGTGCGTGTTTCGATGCTCACTTTTATTCTTTCGGTGCTGGCAACGTGGGGCCTGGACTGCGCCATACTCTCTCTCCTTCCGATTGCAACGTGCAAGGCCCTTTTCGAAGCAGCGGAGTCTTCACACCGCCAGGCGGCGCCAGGAGGGGGCTGAGCTCACACGGTTGCGTCCGTTTCTTTTTGATTGATACAGAAGCTGATCCACCCGGTCAAGCAACTCCTGTTTTGAGACAGCTCCCCGGGGATAGCTGGCCACACCGGCGCTAACGGTGATGGCTGCTGTCGCGCCGCCGCCCACCGGCACAGGCGTACTAGCAATTGCCTGACTGAGCCGGGCGGCGATTTCCAGGCCTCCCGCCTCGCCTCCCGGAAGCAGCAGCACAAACTCCTCTCCTCCAAAACGGGCAGCGATATCAGACTCGCGTTTCTGACCGCGGATGACATCGGCCACCATCCGGAGCGCTTCGTTGCCGGTCTGGTGGCCGAAATGGTCATTGAACATCTTGAAGTGATCGATATCGAACATGATCAGGGTAATCTCGCCCCCGTATCGATGGGCCCGGTGCATTTCCCGGTCCAGAGCTTCCTCAAAATAGCCGTAATTATAAAGCCCGGTCAGGGTATCCGTAAGCGACCATCTGAGTATCTGCCTATGAACCCGACGCTGGCGCCTGAGCGCCCAGGATATCCCCAGGCCAATCGCCGCGAAGGTGAATACAGCGGTGGTGACCGGCTCCGACTTCTCGAATGAAGTCTGAGTCAGCAACAGACCGGTGACGGCAACAGTTGCCAGGACTCCTGCTTCGTAAAAAAACCAGGCGGAAACCAAAATGGGCGCCGCCAGCAGAGGCCAGAGATCGGTCTGGGCAAACACCTTCAGCGACAGCCAGAGAAAGAAGAAGCTGAAACAAACCAGAGCCAGCACGGTCAGCTTTCGATTGTTCCGCCGCATATCGAGGTGATGGACTCTTTTCTTCAGCCAGGCCGCCGGATCAATTGCCGCAATCCGGCGGTGGCGGCGTCCGCGCCCTCCCCCTATCTGCGAGGTTTCATGCGTCGAGGTCACGAGCAGTTATCCGATTTGCTCAAATGTCATGAATCTGTCCCCGTCATCTATTTCCTGCTGTTTTTCTGCTACTTTTCCCCAGTTGCCTGGAAATTTCCTGCGCCGGTCCGACTCCGGAAGCGCTCTCAAACAGTTGATGACAATGCATCTTGTCTATCAACCGCATTTGGAAAATCCGCAGGAGCGGCAGAAGACACAGCCTTCTCCGAACTCCACCCGGTCTCCGCAATCCGGACATTCCGGGCACAGCCCCAGCTCAGCCGAAGAGGGCAGTTCGGCGGTGAGATCCTGCCCGAGCTCCGGCATCGCCTCCAGGTGCGCCACCAGCGCCTGGGCGATAGCGTCGGGACAGGAATTGACCTTTCCGTTCTCACCGAATCCCGGAGTCGGGCAACGGATCCCTTTTACCGACTTGATCACCGCGTCCACGGCCACGCCGGACCTGAGCGCCAGCGACACCAGCCGGGCGATCGCCTCCGACTGAGCGCCCTTGCAGCCTCCGGCGCGGCCCATGGAGGAAAAGACCTCGAAGAGACCATACTCGTCCTGATTTATGGTCACGTAGATGTTCCCGCAACCGGACGCGAGCTTGTGGGTGCCTCCTGAGATGTAATTGGGCCTGGGCCGTGGTTTGACCTGGCCGGGCAGGATCTCGGGCGCCGCTGCCTTTCCGACGCCGCCGATGTTGAGCACCTGCGACTCACGGCTGCCATCGCGATAGATCGTGACGCCCTTGCAGCCGGTCTTGAAGGCCAGCATGTAAACCTGATCCACATCAGCCACGCTCGCGTCATGAGGAAAGTTCACCGTCTTGGAAACAGCATTATCGGTATATTTCTGAAAGGCTGCCTGCATACGCACGTGCCACTCGGGAGTAACATCATGGGCCGTCACAAAGAGTGTCCGCATCTCTTCCGGAATCTCGGGAAGGTCCGCGACGCTGCCCTTCCTGGCGATCTCTTTCATCAGTTTCTCGCTGTAAAAACCTCCGTCCCGGGCCATCTGTTCGAAAAGGCGATGCACCTCTACCATTTCCGTATTGTCCAGCACGTTCCGGATATATGAGATTCCGAACAGGGGCTCGATGCCGCTGGAGCAGTTGGCGATGATGCTGAGCGTCCCGGTGGGAGCGATGGTGGTCGACGTTGCGTTCCTGACCCTGGGACCTCCCTCGCGGTCGTAAACGCTGCCCGCGAAATTCGGGAAGACGCCACGCTGCTCGGCCAGCTTCACGGAGTATTGCCTCGAGCGGTCCTGAATGAACGACATTACCTCTTCCGCCACCTCCACCGCGCCCTCGGAGTTATACGGGATACCCATCTCGATGAGCAGGTCCGCGTATCCCATGACTCCCAGGCCGATCTTGCGGTTGGCCCTGGTCATTTCCGCGATCTGAGGCAGCGGATACCGGTTAACGTCTATGACGTTATCCAGAAAGCGCACCGCGCTGTCGACTACCCGGCCCAGCCGCTCGTAATCAATGCCGCCGGCCCCATCGTGCATCCGGGAAAGGTTTATCGATCCCAGATTGCAGGATTCGTAAGCCAGCAGTGGCTGCTCGCCGCAGGGATTGGTGCTCTCGATCTCACCCACATGCGGTGTGGGATTATCACGATTGATCCGGTCCAGGAAGATGATGCCGGGATCTCCATTCTTCCAGGAAAGGTTCACGATCATCTCGAAAACCCGGCGGGCATCCAGGCTTCTGGTAACCTCGCCGGTCCGCGGATTGCGCAGCTCGTACTGGCTGTCATCTTCCACCGCCCGCATGAAATCCTCCGTCAGGGCCACCGAGATGTTGAAATTGTTGAGCTTGTCGTTGCTTTGCTTGCAAACTATAAAATCGAGGATGTCCGGATGGTCCACCCGCAGGATGCCCATGTTGGCTCCGCGGCGGGTGCCGCCCTGCTTGATGGTTTCGGTGGCCGCATCGAAGACCGTCATAAAAGAGATGGGTCCGCTGGATACCCCCTTGGTGGAGAGGACGACGTCGTTGCCCGGCCTCACCCTGGAGAATGAGAAACCGGTGCCCCCGCCGCTTTTGTGAATGAGCGCCGTATGCTTGATTGCGTCGAAGATGCTCTCCATGGAGTCGCCTACGGGCAGAACGAAGCAGGCGGAGAGCTGGCCCAGCTCCCGGCCGGCGTTCATCAGAGTGGGCGAGTTGGGCAGAAATTCCAGCCGCGCCATGAGCCGGTAAAACTCCTCCTCCCGGGATTCGACGTCGGCATCTGGGTCATAAATCCGTTCGGCTTCTGCGATGGTGCGGGCCACCCGCCGGAACATTTCAGCCGGTGTTTCCACCGGGTTGCCGTCGTGGTCTTTTTTCAGATATCTCTTTTCCAGGACCTTGAGAGCGTTGGGAGAGAGTTGGGGCTGCAAGGGCAGGGCTGCCACGCGGGAATTTTTTTCGGATCGGCGAGGCTGATTGACCAGCATTTGATTCCCCTTTCTGCGTCTTGTCCCGGATTATAAGCAGTCAGCCGGACAGATGATCGCCTGTTAATTGTAGCTGCCTGCCGGGGCCCCCGCCCGCAAAAATCAAGAAACCGAAAATTTTCTAAAGACCGGTCAGCTCGTTTTTGAACTGTTCTATGTTATCGAACTGGCGGTATACCGAAGCGAAGCGCACGTATGCCACTTTGTCGAGCTCCTTCAGGCGGCTCAGCACCTTCTCGCCTATCTCCGCCGCCGGCACCTCGGTTTTGAATTCGTTACGCAGCTCCGCCTCCAGCCCTTCCACCAGCTGCTCAAGCGTCACGGACTCGATAGGGCGCTTCTCGCATGCTCTCAACAGTCCCGTGAGCAGCTTTGCATGAGAAAAAACCTCCCGCTCGCCGCCCCGCTTGATGACCGTCAGCGTCAATTCCTCAACCCGCTCGTAGGTGGTAAACCGTTTCCGGCAACGCAGGCATTCACGCCGCCTCCTGACCGCATCCCGCGACTCGGTGTCGCGTGAATCGACCACCTTGGTCTCTGCTGATCCACAATAGAAGCATTTCACGGAGCCATCACACGACTAACTAGATATTGTGACTCTTAATTACGAACATACTATATTTCGTGGGTTTGCTGGCCAAATCCTGCAACTGGTTAAATATGATAGTCCAGTCTCGCGGCCGGCGTAAAGAGTGTCCGAAAAGTTTATTGCGCAATTTGCAACATTTGAAAAAAGGGAAAGTATGACCCTCTAGTTTAGCCTTACTGTTTCCGTGAGAAAGATGTGTTTAGATTACAATCTGCGGGTATAAGAAATGGTTTCGCCAGCCGCGGCAGGGATTGGTCAGGACAGAAAAAGACCTATGCTTGACCCCATCTCGCGGTCGCATCCGTCCACCCGGCTTCCAGCCGCGCCGACAGCTCCTTCGGATCCGAGACCGGAGGCTGACAGGCCGTGCCGATGCAGGCGTAGGCCACCGGAGTGCCGGTATAACCATAACCGGTCTCCTCGAGCTCATCGCCGTAAGCTTCGGGATCGATGACCTCCACCGATCTGAAGGGGATTCGCGCCCGGTGGGCTCCCCTGATCAGTTCCACGGTGGCAGCGTCATCCGGAGTGCCAACGACGGTCACGCGCACCGGCGGATCCAGGAGGCGGGCAACAGATACGGCGTATTCGGCGGCGAACATTCCATACTCCTGGAAGGTGCCGGAGAAATACAAGAGCGCTCTGCGGGCTGCTTCGTCATATTTTTTCTGTCCCGAGTTTTGAGCCAGCCTGATGAGCCCGTCAGCAGCGACGCTGTTATCCACGGGCGGCCTGGTTTTCTCCGATGGCAGCCCTCGGGAGCCGGGAGGATGGACACAGTCAAGGAAGGCCCCCGAGCCGTGGTCCTGCAGATGGCCAAGCATCCAGCCGGCGACCCGGAGGGCGCGGTCTAGCCACCTCTCGCCGGCGCCGCTTTCGTACGCGTCCAGGCAGGCGCTGAGGATCCAGGCAGCGTCGGTCAGCAATCCCGGCAGGTTGGCCTCGCCATTGAAATAGTGATATGGACCTGCATCATCGTCCCACAGATGTTCATAGACGAATTCCAGGGCTTTGATCGCCTGGGACCTGAACTCCACCTCTTCCAGCACCTGAAAAGCCCGCAGGAGCGCCGAGGCCGTCCGCGCATTTAACCCGGAGTATACAGTGCGGTCAACCAGAGGCGGCTTCCGGGCTGTCCTTTCATCTGCCGCCAGCCGGTAGTACTCCTCGTCGGCGTCCTGGCTGCCCGCGAAAGCTCCCGTCCCCGGGTCCAGCAGTGTCTTGGTCAGATAATCATGAATGCCATAAACTGTCCTGGCATAATCAGCCTCGCCGCTCAGGTTGAACGCATCGGCATAAACGGTCATCATGGCCGCGTTGTCCTCCAGCAGCTTCTCATAGTGAGGGACCGACCAGTCCCGCGTGGTGGAATATCTGAAGAAGCCTCCCTCCGACTGATCATAGATGTTGCCATAGGCCATCTTTTCCAGGGTGTGACGCAAAATACCGGCGATGTTCCCGGGAGCGTCCGCAGCCAGGCGCGACAGCAACAGGCCCAGCATGCCGGCATAGAGAAACTTCGGCTCGTTCCCAAAGCCGCCGGCTTCGGAATCATAGGCCTTTTCAGCCACATCCACGACATAATCCACCATGGACGCGTCGAAACCGCCTCCGGGCACGGGCGCCGGCGCGTTACGGCGCTCACGGACATATTCAATCGCCGCGTCGAGATCTGCGGCGCTGCGCTCGAAGACATCCGCCACGTCGTTCAGCAGGCGTCCCATCTGGTCCGGCGGCACATAGGTTGTGCCGGCGATGATTTCTCCCTCATGGGTAAGAAACGCAACGGTCGGCCATCCTCCCTGGTTGTAGCGGCTGTTGATATCGGGCCGCCTGTCGCTATCAACCCTGACGCCGACAAACCGGCTGTTTATCACCTGGATCACCTGGCCATCGGAAAATGTGGTCTCGTCCATCACGTGGCACCAATGACACCACACAGCGGAGACCGACAGAAGAATGGGCCGCTTCTCCTCCCGGGCGCGCCGGAAGGCCTCGTCCCCCCATTCCATCCAATCGATTTCATGGGCTCTGTTCGGGCGGGGAGAGAAAAAGAATTTTGCGCTCCCGGGTGCCTCGTCCTTCGCCAATTTGCCTCCTCGATAGGGAACCCGGTTATTTTACCCGTTCCGGAGAAAAGAAGTCAGCCCGCTATCGTTTCCATGGCTTTACGGTAACTTGCATCCGGCCCTCGCGCTGCCATTGATTAGATGCCGCTGATGGTGATTCTGAATCACCTGTTCTGTTTTCTCCCTGCCATGGTTGGCGCTGCTATAATACGCCCTATGCAGGAAATTCCTACAATCGCCGCCATTTCCACGCCCCTCGGTACCGGCGCGATCGGCATCGTGCGCATGACCGGACCGGCGGCCGTCGGCATCTGTGACGCGGTATTCCGGTCGGTCAAGGGACTGCGGCTGGCGGACGCCGACTCCCACACGATTCACTACGGGGCGGTTTTTGAACCTGACAGCGGTTCCCTCGTGGATGAGGTGCTGGTGAGCGTCATGCGGGGTCCGGGAACCTATACCCGGGAGGACATCGTCGAGGTCAACTGTCATGGCGGCACGGTAGCCCAGCAAAAAATCCTTTCCCTGTTTTTGAAGCAGGGGGCGGCTCTGGCTTCGCCGGGAGAGTTCACCCGCAGGGCGTTCCTGAACGGCCGCATCGATCTGGCCCAGGCCGAAAGCGTGGCCCAGATAATCTCCGCCAAAACCGAAGCCGGCCTGAAGGTGGCCATGGCCCAGCTGGAGGGGTCGATCTCCCGGGAGGTCAAGGCGCTCAGGCAGAGCCTCCTGCGCGTGATGGCCGGCGTCGAGGCGGAGATCGACTTTGCCGATGAGGATCCCGGCGAGCCGGACTTTGCCGTCAACAAGGAACAGCTGGAGGAGATCGAAGCCAGCATTGGTGAGCTGATCGACTCCGCTTTCGTGGGCAGGGTCATAAGCCAGGGAGTTCGCACGGCAATCGTCGGGAAGCCGAACGTGGGCAAATCCAGCCTGCTGAATTCCTTGCTGATGCGCGAAAGGGCGATCGTGACTGAAACGCCCGGCACCACCCGCGATACCATCGAGGAGATTATCAACGTGTGCGGCATTCCGCTTCGGCTCATTGACACGGCAGGCCTGAGGCCTGCGGGCGATGAGGTGGAGCAGATAGGGATTGAGCGTGCCCACCGCGCCCTCGAGGAGGCGGATCTGATCCTCTGTTTGTTTGACGGCAGCTTGCGGGAGGACGACCACGACCGGACGCTGCTGACCTCGGTGCCGGCCGACAGGGCGATATATATTATCAACAAGTCGGATATGTTAAGGGGCCGGCCGGCGGCGTTCAATCAGGGATTGCTGCCAGCCAGACCGGTCTTGATATCCGCGTTGACGCGCCAGGGCCTTACGGAGCTCAAGGAGAAGATTGCCGACTTCGTGCTGGGGGGCAGCCTGCCTCCGCTGGAGGGGCCCATAGTCACTCACGAGCGCCACAAGCTGGCGCTGGAACGGGCGGCCGCCTCGGTTTCCCGGGCCGCTCAGGGTTTTCGGGTGGGACTGGGCCCGGAGCTGATCGCTGAGGAGTTGCGCTCCGCGACCGGTTCGCTGGGCGAGATCACCGGCGAGGAGATGCTGGAGGATCTTCTGGATGTCATCTTCCAGGAGTTCTGCATAGGAAAGTAAGGCTTTGGCAGCCGCTTTGTTGTTGATTCTTCTCCTGCTGGAGCCCCCGGGATCAGCCTTCCGTGACAGGCTGTGTCAGAGGCCGCCAGCACTGAAAAACCAAGCCGGGGCGCCGTGAGCAAGGAACTTAAAAATGAGGAACATTCATTATATGGGTGACTGTGCTTGGATTCCCTGCCGTACATGATCCCGGAATATGACGTAATCGTGATAGGCGCCGGACCGGCAGGATGTGAGGCCGCCCTGGCCGCGGCGAAAGCCGGCGCCCGCACCCTTTGCCTGACTATCAGCCTGGATACTGCCGGATACCCTCCCGGTACGCCCATACTGGCGGGCGACCTGAAAGATATGAGAACTGAGAGGCTTCGTGTGATGCGGCGCCTGGGGGGAAAGCTTCCGGAATTCCTCTCCCTGGAAAAAGTGACCGCCGACGCCGGCGGGCATGTTCCCGGAAAGATTGTCATCGACCGGCGCCAGCTGGGGCTCGCTTACAAGGAGTCTATCGAGTCAGCGGCCGGTCTCGAGCCGCGGCAATCGCTGGTCTCCTTGCTGGAGCCGGGCAATAAGGCGGACGATGAACCGGCGTGGCGCGTGGGCACGAATCTGGGCGAGGAATTCCGGGGAGGCGCCGTGGTGGTTGCCGCCGGAACCTTCCTCAAGGGCGAGGTGGACGATGCCGGCCATAAGCATCCTGGCGGCCGGCGCGGCGAGATACCCGCCAATTCTTTGGCGGTATGCCTGCGAAACCTGGGCCTGGAACTCGTCCCCGTTTACGCGTCCGGCCTTCCCCGCGTTGATTCGCGCAGCGTTGCCGCCAATCACACGCGGGTGGCTGATGGCTGCCTGACCGGCGAGCTGTTCGTTCAGGAAATTTCAACGAGTGGCAACCGCCGTCAACAGCTGACCGGGATCAGGTCAAAGATGCGGGAACCCGGGGCGTGGATGACCCGCGCCTCTTATTCGGTCAGCTATCTGGCGCTTGGCAGTGGCCAGCTGGACGCGCGCATGGAAGCGATCTCGCGGCCCGGCCTGTTCATCGCCGGCCGCGCGGCAGGCGCCGGCAGCTACGTCGAAGCTGCCCTGCAGGGGCTGATGGCAGGCATAAACGCGGCGGCAACGTCTCTGGAAAAAGATGCATTTTTTGACAACCTAATATAAATATGTTGGTTTGGTGCGCCGGGTGTCATCTTCGAGTGAGCTAGCCATCAGGCGCCGCGGCCGAACAAAAAACAGTTAAGAAAAGCCGGCGCCGAAAACGATAGATCGGCCCGAACCGGACGGTGTCGTACCACCACAATTATTAAATTATGACAAGTAGTTACAACAGAAAAGGCTTCCTGGCGCGGCGCCGCCTGGAGCAGTGAGATGTTTTTCGATGTCGTCGTAGTCGGAGGCGGCCATGCCGGCTGTGAGGCGGCGCTAGCGGCTGCCCGCATGGACCGCTCTACTCTGTTGATCACCCTGAACCTGGAGAAGATCGCGCTCATGCCCTGCAATCCCGCTGTCGGCGGCGTTGGCAAAGGTCAGCTCACACGGGAGATCGACGCCCTGGGTGGCGAGCAGGGCCGCAACACCGACCGCTCATTCATCCAGATGAAGATGCTCAATACCGGCAAAGGCCCGGCGGTCCGGGCATTGAGGGCGCAAACGGATAAAAAACTTTACGAGGACAATATGAAACGGGTTCTGTCATCGGCGCCATCACTGAAGATCCTCGAGGGCGCAGCCGCCAAGCTTGTTGTTTCACGTGAAACAGCCACGGGAATCGAACTCACTGATGGCAGCATGATCACCGCCGGCGCCGTCGTACTGGCCTGCGGCACCTTTCTTCGGGGAAACATCGTCGTGGGTGATCAGCGTTTCCCTGCCGGAAGGATGGGCGAACCGCCCTCGCTCGAGCTTTCAGGCAGCCTTGAGGACACCGGCCTGAAACTTGAGCGATTCCAATCGGCTACGCCGCCGCGGATCGACGCCCGTTCGATCGATCCTGACCGGATGACCGTCGATCCGGGAGATGAGAATCCTGAAACCTTCTCGCCTTTTTCGCGCCAAAAAAAATTCGAGCAGATTCCCTGTTACCTCACCTACACTACCGCAAAAACCCATGAGGTCGTGAGGAAGTATCTGCATCTTTCCCCTATCAGAACGGGATCAGTAAGCGGCAAAGGCCCCCGTTATTGCCCTTCCATCGATCGCAAGGTTGTCAAATTCCCCGATAGGGACCGCCATCCCGTATTCGTGGAGCCTGAGGGGCGGCACACACAAGAGCTTTACCTTCAGGGATTGACTACCAGTATGCCAGTATGGGTGCAGGAGAAGATTATCCGGGCGACGCCTGGCCTGGAAAATGCCCGGCTGATGCGGCCCGGGTATGCCGTGGCATATGATTACGCTCCCCCCAGCCAACTCAAGCTCAGTCTCGAGACCAAACCCATTGAGGGACTCTTCCTGGCGGGCCAGATAAACGGCACCAGCGGCTATGAGGAGGCCGCCGCCCAGGGTTTGATCGCCGGTATCAATGCCGCTCGTTATGTACGCGGCGAGGATCCGCTGATCCTGCGGCGCGACCAGGCGTACATCGGCGTTTTGATCGATGACCTGGTCACTAAGGATGTCGACGAACCGTATCGCATGTTTACTTCCCGCGCGGAATATCGCCTGTTGCTCCGTCACGACAATGCTCATGAACGCCTGGCACCGATAGGGCACCGGCTCGGTCTGGTTCCGGACGGCAACATGGAGTCTGTCAGGGAAGAAAATATCCAGATGAAAAGCCTTCTGATGATGTTGAAAACGAAAATAATAAGGCCGTCAGCAACGGCTAATGATCTTCTTGCGAAAGCAGGCAGTTCCCCGCTGACCGAGCCTCAATCCGCGGCGCAAATTCTAAAAAGGCCGGAAATGACGATTTCTGCCGTTCTTTCCCTGGCGGGCTGCAGTACATCCCTTGCTACTGACGGCGGCGCCGTCCGGCGCGCCGGCATAGAAATCAAATACGAAGGTTACATCGAGCGCCAGCTTGCCGAAATCTCACGCTGGCACCATCTGGAATCCACATATATACCGGACGATCTTGACTATATGAGCCTCAAGGGTATCGCCAGCGAAGCCCGGGAAAAGCTGACCCGCATCCGGCCCTCGTCGCTGGGCCAGGCTTCGCGCATCGCCGGCGTCTCTCCCGCCGACGTATCGGTTCTTTCGCTTTATATCCAGGCCCGGCATTGAGCGACTGGCAACAAGAGCTAAAAAAAGAGTGCCGCTTAAATGACGGTCAGATATCGCAGCTCGAAAAGCTCCTTGACCTTGTCGCCGTGGAAAAAAACAGCAAGCTGACTGCGGTCTCCGGCACCCGGAACATCGTCAGGGTACATTTCAATGACAGCCTGTGGCTGCTGCGGTTGCCGGAGCTGGCTGAGGCAACCGCAGTGGCGGATATAGGCAGCGGCGCCGGTTTCCCGGGCCTGCCGCTGGCAATAGCCAGGCCTCAGAGCAGATTCGTTCTCATTGAGGCCAACCGCAGGAAAAGCGATTTCGTCTCGCGATCGGCCTCCGCGCTTGGCCTGGATAACGTCCGCGTTCTGCCGGCCCGCGCCGAGGAAGCCGCGCGGTCCGACCTTCGGGAATCGTTTGATGCGACCCTGGCACGCGCGGTGGGCTCATTGCCGGAAGTGCTCGAGTATTCTATTCCGCTGTTACGGCTGGGAGGCTATGCCCTGTTGCAAAGAGGTGCCCGCGAGCCGGGTGATGACGCCGCTGCGAAAACAGCCGGCAAAGCACTCGGAGGCGAGCTGGTCCGCGTCGAAACAGCTAAACCCTACCCAGAGGCTAAAAACCTGCATGTCTGGATATTCAAAAAGACGGCGGACACGCCGTCCGCATACCCCCGCCGTCCCGGAATCCCCCGAAAACGGCCGCTGAGCGGTTAAGAAAATTGCGTGTCTGCGGCTCCGGACGGCGGTGAAATGATCGCCGATTACGCCGCCACCAGGCCAAATAACGCCATGCTGCGCAACCCTGCTTCCTTGACCTTCTCTGGTCACCTGTCCCGCACCGTGTTAGAATTCCTCCGTGCACGATATGCCTTCATCAGCGTCGCGGGCTAACGGCTCCGGTCTCGTCTATGCTGTCGCCAACCAGAAGGGCGGCGTCGGCAAGACAACCACTTGCGTTAACACCGCGGTTTGCCTTGCCGAGGCCGGAGCAACGACCCTCCTGATCGACCTCGACCCCCAATGCAACGCAACGCACAGCCTTGGTCTGGATGAATCGCAGGCGCCGGGGACTTCCTACGATGTGCTATCCGGAAACGTAACCTCGGAATCTGCCATCGCGTCCGCCAGCATTTCCAATCTTTACATAATCCCTTCGACCCCGGAAATGGCGGGCGCTGCCGTGGAGCTGCCACAGCGGGAAAGGCGGGAGTTCATCCTCGCCGATTCAATTAACGCCATCTCCCGTGACTTCGCATATATATTCATTGATTGCCCGCCTTCGCTTTGCCTGCTGACCGTAAACGCACTGGTTGCCGCAGACAAGCTGATAGTGCCGGTCCAATGCGAGTACTTCGCCCTGGAGGGCCTCGGTCAGTTGCTCAAGACGGTGGCAGCGGTTCAGTCCGGGCTCAATCCCCGCCTCCAGATAGCCGGCCTTCTCATGACCATGTACGACCCCCGCACCAGGCTTTCGGCTCAGGTTATCGGCGAAGTGCGGTCCCATTTCCCCAACCTGACCTACCGCACCGTCATCCCCCGCAATGTCAGGTTGAGCGAAGCTCCCAGTTTTGGTAAACCTATTTCCCATTATGATCCGGCCTGCGCGGGCTCGGATGCCTATTTCGATCTGGCGACGGAGGTGGTAGAGCGTGAGTAGTAAAAACACCAAGGGTCTGGGCAAAGGCCTATCGGCGCTGATCGGGGAGAGCGGGAGCGTGGCCTCTGAAAGCGAGGCGGCAAGCGCCGCGGAATCCTACCAGGAATTGTCCATTAATCAAATTTCCGTGAACCCTTCACAGCCCCGCACTTTTTTTGACGATGAGAAGCTGCACGAGCTGGCCCGCTCCATTGCCGCCGTGGGCCTGGTGCAGCCCGTGATCGTCAGAAAAAAGGGAGGCGGCTACGAACTGGTGGCTGGGGAGCGCCGCTGGCGGGCGGCGCGGATCGCCGGCCTGGAAACCGTGCCGGCTATTGTCAGATCGGCGGGCGATGCCGAATCCCTTGAATTGGCCTTGATCGAGAACATTAATCGTGAGGACCTGAATCCAATGGACACGGCGCGGGCCTACGCCAACCTGCAAGAGGAGTTCGGCACCACCCAGGAGGATCTGGCCACCCGGCTGGGGCGCAGCCGCTCCGCGATAGCCAACACAATCCGGCTGCTTGACTTACCGGACGAGGTTCAGAAGCTGATCGAACATGGACAGCTGTCGGAGGGACACGGGCGGGCGTTACTCTCGGTTCCTGACCGCCTGAAACAGAAAAAGCTGGCAGCCCGGGCGGCGGCGCGTGGATTGTCCGTGCGGCAGACAGAGGACCTCGCCCGCAAGGAAACAGCCGGAGGCGACAATCGCCGGCCTCAGGCGCCGCCGGTGAGGCAAGAGGTCATGGACGAAGCCACTGATGCTCTTTATTCAGCTTTCCGGCTGCCGGTAAAGGTGCGCTGGGCCGGGAAAGCCGGCCGGATCGAGATCGAGTTCTCCGGCGAGGAACAGCTGCGCAAGATCATCGATACACTGGAGGAATCATATTGATGGAAAAAAACCGCATTGAGAGGGATGAGCTTGAGGCCATTATCAGGCCCTACACCGAGATAGAAGGGATAGACGCCGCCGGTCTTTCATCCCTGGACGGGTTGCTGGTGGCGTGGTCGGGAGATAATGGCCCCGATCCGGAAGTCATAGCCGCGCATGCCGCTTCCATGCTGGCGTCTTTCAAAACGATGGCCGAGGAACTGGGCACCACCCTGCCTCGGCTGCTGAACCTGGAGCTGACCGGCCACGATCTGATTCTGGCTCCCCTTAACCGCGATCTGGTGCTCATCCTCGTGGGACGGAAGGATGCCATCGGTAAATTGACCGGGAAAGTCCGCGCCTCTGTCTGATGCTCCATTTGCCGAGGCTCCTCTGCGGCGCCGCCGGGCGCTCCAGCAGAGTCACCCCGGAACTGCTCCCATTCCGGGGACAAGATGCCTGTTTCCAGCAGGCGCTGCCGGTTATGCCGGGCCTCTTCAGGGACATTCACCCCGGCTGCCGCGAAGAGGGACGCCGGTCCCGTAGGCAGGCCCATAACCGGCGCTCGCGGTACGGGGACTGCTGACCGTTCTTTGATTTTTTTCACCGCGGGAGGGCGCGAATCCTTTATGCCTGTTTTATCAGGCGCGGCCAGGTTCTAATCGCCATGCGGCTGGTTCGATGCGTTGCCTGGTCCGTAAGCGTCATCGCGAGGAGTGGTTGAGACCGGGGCTTCCCCACCCGAATACAGCACGTATGTACCGCTCAATTTCTTGAACTCGGGCATTTCCCTGGGAGGGGGAAAATCCCTGACAGGGACATCTTTTAAGGCTTCCTGCATAAAGATCCTCCAGATGGTGGCGGGAAATCCGCTGCCCCAGACGCTGCCGCCGTGAACGTTGGTCATTGGAATCGAGCCGTCCGGATAGCCTATCCAGACCGCGGTAGACAGTTCTGGCGTATAACCAACGAACCATGCGTCCTGGAGATTCTCGGTCGATCCGGTCTTGCCAGCCGCCGTACGGCCTAGGTTGGCTTTTGATGAGGTGCCTCTTTCCATGTCCGCCTTCAGCACCTGGGTGACCGTCCAGGCAACGCCGTCGGCGACCACCCGCCGCGGGTATGGGTCAGCCTGGTAGTCAACTGTGCCATCGGGCATCTCCACTCTGGTGATGGCGGTCGGCTCCACATAGAGGCCGTTTGCCGCCAGGGTGGCATAGGCGGAAGACATCTCCAGCGGTGACACGCCCTGCCCCAGCCCTCCCAGGGCAATCGAAGGATTCGGCGTGATGGGACTCTTGATGCCCAGCCGTTCGGCAACATTTCGCGTCTTTTCGGGACCCACGTCCATTACCAGCTGGGCGTAGACCGTATTGTCAGAACGCAGCATCGCCTGCTCCAGGCTCGAGACTCCGAAATACCGGAAATCATAGGTAGACACGCGCCATGGAGGCCCGCCGGGCATGGGGATGTCGACCTGCTTCGACATGTAATAGGTCTTGGCAGGATCGGCGCCCAGTTCCACGGCAGCGGTAAGCACATAGGGCTTGAATGTCGAACCTGGCTGTCTGCGGGCCTGCACCGCCAGATTGAATTGAGACTGCTGAAAATCCTGGCTGCTCACCATCGCCCTGATGAAACCAGTGGCAGGATCGATCGCGACCAGCGCCGCGGCGGGATCACCCTCCTCATTGAGGGTGTTGCGAATGGCATCGAGTCCGGCAGCCTGCAATCCCGGCTCGATGCTGGTGTCGACGCGCAACCCCCCCTCGAAAACCGTCTTGGCACCATACTTCTCCACAAGCTGTTCCTTGACATATTCTACGAAATACGGTTCATTCAGTGTGGCATGGTAAGTCTTCAGGTTGACGGGTAGCGAGGCCGCTCCATCGGCGATGGCCTGGCTGATATATCCCTGATCCGCCATCTTCTGCAGAATCAGGTTGCGGCGCTGAATTGCCGAGGCCATGTCGCGCCTCGGAGAGAACGTTGACGGGGAAACGGGCAGACCGGCCAGCATGGCGGATTCGGCCAGATCCAGTTCGGTCACGCTCTTGCCAAAATAAGTCTGGGCGGCCGCCTCAACACCATAGGCGCCTTCGCCATAATAGATCGTGTTCAGATACCGCTCCAGGATCTGATCCTTGCCGGCGCTGCGCTCCAGCTGTACCGCCATTACCGCCTCAACCATCTTGCGGTTAAATGATCGTTCATCCGACATGTAGACATTTTTGATCAGCTGCTGGGTAATGGTACTGCCGCCCTCGACCAGCCTGCCCTCGGTGACATCGATTACCGCGGCGCGTCCGATAGCCCGGTAGTCCAGGCCGCTATGGGCGAAATACCGCGCATCCTCAATGGCGATGGTAGCATCCTGCAGATATTTGGGAATGGCCGCGAGGGGCATGACGGTGCGGTTCTCGACATTGTAGATCTCGGCCAGCAGGGAGCCGTCAGCCGCATAGATCCGTGAAGTCTGCCCCAGCGAAAGGAAGTTCTCCTCGTCGAGTTTCGGCAGGTCATTGATCAGGGCCATGACCGTCTGGTTCCCGGCCAGAACCCCGACAGCCAGAATCAGGGTCAAGCATCCGGCTCCGAATACCAGAATCGACCGCCGCGCCCTCTTTCGCTGTTTTTGTTTTCGACGACGGGTCATTTAACAAATCTCAAAATTCCGGCTTACAATTCTATAGTAAAAAGAATTTTCATAAATACCCGGAACTCCATCGGATAACGGAGCTTATTCAGGAACCTCCGGTATCAGGAACGGAAACGAATAAAGGGGACACGAATCATGTCCCCTTGCATATTTACATGCGGCCCGCTGTCTACTTTACATGTTGAATGTACTTCATGAAAACTTCGAAAGCCTCTTCTACGGCTTCGTCGTTCATCTTGATCTCGACCGAGCTGTGCTTCAGACACTCTTTCATGCGGTTGCTGATGAGAAAGACGCCTACCCGGTCAAGCGCCGCCCTGGTGGCCGCCAGCTGGGTGAGCACATCTTCGCAACGCTTGTCTTCCGAAATCATGCGCTGCAGGCCCCGGACCTGACCCTCTATCCGGCGCAGCCTGTTTAATGCCTTTTCAGTATCTGTCTTCTCGACTGAAGCCATCACAAACCTTGCCTTCGCGAACGGACAGGAAACACCCGTGAGAAATCAAACGAATTAAAGAAGGGAGCTTTACCCCTATGGGTATAAGGTATTATCACACGCTGTTTCAGAAAGTGTCAAGATTTGGGCGCCAGCATAACCGCAGACAGGATTCCAATCAGCACGGTGATGAATCCGAAAATATAGAAAGCCGTCTGGCGGCTTTCTTCCGGCACCCACCAGGCCGCAGAAAAAATCACAATCCCGAAAATAATCTGGGCGGCGGCCATGATGTTGGCGCGGCCGGCGCCGGCCGCCCTTTCCCCGAGGCTGCCTTTATCGCCGCGGTCCCGGGCTGGTTGTTCGCTTTTCATCTTTCCTCCTTCCGGCTGTAATGATTATTCTCAGACGGACGTCCTTATCCTCCCCCTGAATCATGAACTGTTCGACCTGCTTCGGATTCCCGATCGCTTTTTTTGCTTCATTCTTATTTCAGGCTCCCGTTTCCGTTTTCCCGTTTTTTAAACCGCGACGCTGGAAACCGTCATCTTCATTCCAAGCTGGCGGAATCTGCTCCGCCGGGGTATAAATAGTCTGGAAGAAATTTTGCCGCCCAGGGAGGGAAATGACGGAAACTTACGCCATTCGCGAAAGGCTTCGGAATCTTCTGATCGAGAAGGCCTATCTCACCGGAGATTTTGTCCTGACCTCGGGCAAACGCAGCAGCCATTATTTCGATACCAAACAGGTGACGCTCGACGGGGAAGGGTTGCCGCTCTGCGCGGATTTGATTGTGGCAAAAATGAGAGCCGCCGGAATCAAAGTCATTGGCGGCCTTACCCTGGGCGCCGATCCCCTGGTGGCCGGCGTAGTCGATGCCGGCTACAGGCTCGGGTATCCCATCGGCGGCTATATCGCCCGCAAGGAGCCGAAGAAACACGGAACCACCGGGTGGATCGAAGGCCCTGTCGAAGCGGGCATGCGCGTTGCCGTAATCGATGACGTCGTGACCAGCGGCGGCTCCCTCATCAGGGCCATCGATATTTCCCGGCAGGAGATGCTGGAACCGCTGGTAGCATACGCCCTCGTGGACCGCGGTGAGGGCGGAGCCGAGAACGTTGCCAAAACCGGGGTGCCGTTCGAGCCGCTTTTCAGGTATAGCGAGCTGTTTCCGGGAACATGACCTCCGAGTGTGAGAGGTCTCCTTTTTCGGGCCGCTTCGGGAACATAATCCCGCTTGCCGGAGACCGTTACCCATAAAGCGGGGAAACGCAGGCCAAACGGGGACATAATCCTCGTTCTCGCCTCCTTGTTTCCCCACTTGTCATTAAGGGTAATTAAGCTCACATGGATTACACCATCATGATAGGCGGGCAGGCAGGGCAGGGGCTGCAGACCATAGGCAGCGTGCTGGGAAAGCTTTTTGCCCGGATGAGCTACCAGGTCTTCTCGCACCAGGATTACGAGTCCCGTATCCGGGGCGGCCATAATTTCTATCAGGTGCGCTTCTCGGATTCCCCGATCAGCTGCTCGCGCCGGGGAATAGACATCCTCATCGCCCTGGACAAGACGACGGTACAAAGACACGAGCACGAGCTGAATCCGGGCGGCCTGGTAATTTACGATTCCGAGGCGGTCAAGGAGAAATACGAATCTCCTGTATTCCTGGACGTTCCATTCCGGCAACTGGCGGAGGAAGCTGCGGGTTCCCGGTTGATGGAGAACACAGTGGCTGTAGGCGCGGTCATGGGAATTATGGGAATGGACCTGAAGCCGCTTGAAAAGCTGCTGTCCGATACATTCCTTCGCAAAGGCCAGGATATCGTCGACCGGAACGTAGCCGCCGCGAAGGCCGGCTCCGACTACGCGGAAAAATACTGCGAGCGTTGTGAGTTTACCGTGACCGAGCCCGGGGAGGGAGGACGGCTCATGTTTCTGGACGGAGCCACGGCTGTGGCGCTGGGCGCATTGCTCAGCGGCTGCCGCTTCTATGCCGCCTATCCCATGACTCCCTCCACGGGAATCCTCACCTACCTGGCGGCCGCCAGCAAGAAACACAGCCTGGTGGTGGAGCAGGCCGAGGACGAGATCGCCGCCATCAACATGGCCATCGGCGCCTCCTACGCGGGAGTGCGCGCCATGACCGGCACAGCCGGAGGCGGTTTCGCTCTCATGGTCGAGGGGCTCTCGCTGGCGGGCATGACCGAAACGCCCGTGGTCATATACGTGGGAATGAGGCCGGCGCCGGCGACCGGCTTTCCCACCCGCACCGAGCAGGGCGACCTGCTTTACGTGACCCATGCCGCCCACGGGGAGTTTCCCCGGGTGATCATGGCGCCGGGAACGCCGGCGGAGGCTTTCTATCTTACCAACAAGGCTTTTGATCTGGCTGAGAAGTACCAGGTCCCGGCAATTATCCTCATGGATCAGTACCTGGCCGACTCGGAGTGGAGCCTGCCAGAGCTTGAAACGTCAAAGCTCGTTTACCGGGATTACCGGCTGCGCACGGAGGAGCTGGACACGCTGAAGGCGTACAAAAGGCACGAGTTCACAGATTCGGGCGTCACGCCGCTGGCCGAGCCGGGGGCCTCACGGCACCTGGTGGTCACCGACAGTGACGAGCACGACGAGGAGGGCCATATCGTGGAGGATGCGGAAACGCGCATAAAGATGGTCGAGAAGCGCCTGCTGAAAAAACTGCTGCAGATCAAATCCGAAATGTCGCCGCCCAGATATTACGGACCCGAGCGCCCCGAGACCCTCGTGGCCTGCTGGGGCTCCAATCTCGGAGTTGTGGGCGAAGCGGTAAAGACGCTCAGGGACGGGCAAAGCATCGGCATGCTCCACTTCAATGAAATCTGGCCGCTGCCGTGCATGGAGGAGTTTGACTGGATGAATCTTCTTGACGGCGCCGGGCGCACCATCTGCCTGGAGAATAACGCCACCTCCCAGTTTGCCCGCCTGATTCGCATGGAGACCGGCTTTGAGTTCGATGAGCGGATTAATCGCTACGATGGCAGGCCGTTCCTGCTGGAAGAGGTGGTGGAAAAACTGCGTGCCTGAGCTCGAGGACTACAGGGGACAGATTCCGGCCTGGTGTCCGGGATGCGGCAATTTCCAGTTGCTAAAAGCCTTCAAGCAGGCCATGGTTGAGCTGGGCGTGGAGCCTCACGGGCTGATAGTGGTCTCCGGCATCGGGCAGGCCGGCAAACTGCCGCATTACACGCGTTGCAATACCTTCAACGGCCTGCATGGCCGGACACTGCCGGTGGCCACAGCCATCCGGCTGGTGAACCACGGCATGCCGGTAATCGCCGAAGCCGGGGACGGGGACTGCTATGGCGAGGGCGGCAACCATTTCCTGCACGCCATGCGCCGCAACATCAATGTCAAGCTCTTCGTGCATGACAACCAGATTTACGGACTCACCAAGGGGCAGGCCTCGCCCACCAGCGGCCAGGGCATGATGACCAAGACCCAACCTTTCGGCGTGCTTCCGGAGAACCTGAATCCGGTGGCCCTGGCGGTGGCCATGAATGCCAGCTTCGTAGCCAGGGGGTTCACGGGTGACACAGATTTTCTCAAGGAACTCCTGAAGCGGGCGATGGAGCACCGGGGATTCGCCTTGGTTGATATATTACAGAATTGCGTTGTTTTCAACAAGATCAATACGAGCAAATGGTACAAGGAGCGTGTCTACCACATAAAAGCTGATGAGCACGACCCCACCGACAGGGAGGCGGCCTTCCAACTGGCGCTGGAGTTTGGCGAACGCATCCCCACCGGGGTCATCTACAGGAACGACCGTCCTGTTTTTGAGGACAGCCTGCCGGTCATCGCCACGGATCCGCTTGTGAAGCAGCCATATTCAATCGAGGACGTGGCCGGCGAGATCCAGGCTTTCTTCTAGGGAAGGGAAAGCGGGAAAAAGGGGACCGTCAGTTTCCGACGATACCGAGTTCGGCCAGCCGCGCCCGGCACTTCCGGCAGAAGCCGGGGCCCTTGCGGTCGGTGTCGGCGATGGAGTTGGAGAAATGCATGATACAAAGCGCATCGCCGCAGTGGGGCAGGCCGAAGACATGGCCCAGCTCGTGAGTCGCTTCCTTTAGCACCCGTTCGCCAAAAAAAGCCTGATCTGGTTCTTCGCCATAAAATTCTGGCCTCAGGCGGCTCGTGGCAACAACGGCCGCTCCGGCCCTTCTGTCGGACAGGCCAAATACGAAGGTAAGTTGCGGAACGAAAAGGTCGGCGCCCGTCAATCCCAGGAGCACGGCCGACCGCTGATCCATGGGCGATCGTTCCTTTATTTGTAACAGGCGCTGGATAAAAACAGCCGCACTGTACTGGTGGCGGTGCCGGTCGTACCCATCCGGGGGGAGCGGCTGCGGAGCGCCGGCTGAGACGGGGACCTGAAATGCGCTGCCTAGCTCCTCAGCCAGCTCACCCAGAGAAATTCCCGGCGTCTTTCCGAATTTGTGGATGATAACGAGCGCCATCGTGACGATGTACAGAGGATCCTTTCACTGGCAGATGCCTGCTAAAATGTAACTCAATCATATCAGCCATCGGGCTTGACAAGGTTTTGGCGCGGTTCTCGGATTTTCCGTTTTTTGCGGACCGGGAACGGCAACCGTAACCTGTGTCAGGCTCCGTCCGCCGGAACTGATAGCCTTATCCTGGCCTCTACCCGAAAAAAGGCTGAATCTGGTGCACGTCGCCCAAAAACTTGACATCCTCGCGGCCGAAGCCCGTTATGACCTGGCATGTGCCTGCGGACCTTCCCAGCCGCGAGTCCGGGGACCGCTGGGTCGCTGGATTTATCCGGCCGTTCTGCCCGGGGGGAAGCGCGCCAACCTGCTCAAGGTGTTGCTTTCCAACGCCTGTACCCGGGACTGCGCCTACTGCGCCCAGCGCCGAGGCCGCGGCTTCCCCCGGGCCGGTTTTATTCCGGAGGAGCTTGCCGCCGCCTTCGTGGAAATGCACCGCAGGGGCCAGGTCACCGGACTGTTCCTGAGCTCGGCCATCAGCGGCACGGTCGATGAGGCCATGGCTAGGATGATCAAAACCGTGGAGATCGTCCGTTTCCGTCACGGCTATCGAGGCTGGGTGCATCTGAAGATCCTGCCGGGGGCCTCCCGTGAGCAGGTAGGGCGGGCAGCAGAGCTGGCAAACCGCCTGTCGCTCAATCTGGAAGCCCCTTCTCCGTCCCGGCTGGCGGCGCTCTCTCCGCAGAAGAGCTTTCATTCACACATCTACGAGCGCATGGCCTGGATCCAGAACCTGGTTGACAGCAGGGCGGGCCGCTGCCGCGGGCAGACCACACAGTTTGTGGTGGGCGCGGGAGAGGAAACCGATGGCGAGTTCATCCGACTTATGGGCGACCTTTACGGGCGGCTGGGGCTTTCCAGGATATATTTCAGCGCTTTTCAGCCGGTCAGGGCAACGCCGCTCGAGGGGCGCCCGCCGGCTCCCTTCGAGCGCGAGCACCGTCTTTACCAGGCTGATTTCCTGTTGAGAAAATACGGCTTCTCTGCCAACGAGCTCGTGCTCGATGAGAACGGTAATCTTCCCCCGGGCGTTGATCCCAAATCAGCATGGGCTTCAAGACATCCGGAATTCTTTCCCGTAGAGGTCAATACGGCCACCCGGGAGGAGCTGCTGCGGGTCCCCGGGATAGGACCGGTGTCCGCCGGCCGCATCCTCAGGCGCCGCCGGGATGGCCGGATCAAGTCCCTGGACGACCTCAAGCGCGCCGGCGCCGCCGCCCGCCGGGCGGAATCCTATGTTTTGCTTGGAGGGAGACGGCCGGTGCCGGCCAGAAAAGTGCAGCTTTCCCTCTGGGCGGCGGACTGCGTGGCTCCCGGCAGTTTTTAAGGGCAAGCCGAGCCGGTAAGCGGCAAGAGAGCCGATCCTGTCGGGAAGGCGCCTGGCCGCCGCGGCCATGCCAGCGGCCTGTAATTATGGCGTTGGCGATACCGGGCCGGTCTCGATCCTGGATACCACCAACCAGTCGCCCTTCCATACGTAATGGGTTTCCTTCATGGATGAGGGACAGCAGGGGGCATCGCCTTCCGCGAAAACGCCTTCACGCTCCACCAGCTGCGGGCCCGCGGCCGTCAATTCTCCGTGGGCTACATTGCTGCGTTCATAAAAAAGCTCGACGAGGTCGCCCCGGAGCCCGTAAAGAGACCAGTTCAAGGGACGGCTGTCACCTTTGCCACGCAGCAACACCACCGCCTCCTCCGTGCCGTTCCCGTCGATATCGGTGTATATCACGTTTTCCAGAATCCAGCCGCCGGAGACGGCATCATCGAGAAGAGACTCAAAGTCCAAATCCCTGATTCCCTGGGGGAAAAATGACGGACTGCCGGCGCCAGAGCCAATTCCCTCTCCGGTCGCCACCGGTCCGGACCTGCCGTGCGCTATGATCGGCTCGGAGGAGGAAGGGAGCGATGGCTCCTGTATGGACAGGTAGTACAGAAAAAGCACCACGAGGGAGGCGAGGCCGATCATCGCCAGAGTGGTGATTTTGGGATGATTCTGCATTAAGTCCTTCAAGCGCCTACTCCTTCTGCCGGCGGCCGGCTGCCCAGATCAGGCCGGCTGGAACGCTCCACAAAAGGAAAAAAAAGCCAATGGCCAACGCCAGCTTCCCGGAATCATATCCCGTCTGCGGCGGCACCGCCGGCGTGAAGATCTGAAACAGGAATATGCCGAGGCCCGAGGCGCAAACTACAGACCATACGATTATGAGATTCTGATGGGATTTTGACATGCTTTTTGCCTGCCTGAGTCTTTCCCGGCTCGCTGGTTGCTCAGGGCCCGGCCTGGACCCGAACCAGGGACAGGAGTCTGTTTCCCCGAAGGCGAACGCCGCGGACCCGCTCCTTTAAATCATGTCCGACGGGAAGTGGAGCCGGAGCTAGAAGTATCCGAGATCCCTCAACTGGGCCATGATCTGCTCTTTCTCCTGGGCCCGTCCTTCGCGCTCGGGCCCGTCACCGCGGGGGCGGACGCTCTTTACCGTGCAGGGCTCGCACCCGAGACTGCGGTATCCCTGATCATAAAGCTCACAATAAGGGAGCTGATACTTGTCGATATAGGACCAGATGTCCAGCTCGCTGAAATGCAGTATGGGCTGAACGCGGGTGTGTCCGGGCCGCTCGGAAAAATATTCCTCTGTTATCCGGGCTGGCTGCTCGTCCCAACGAACACCTGTCACAAGGGCTTTCCATTCATGTTTCTCCATCGCCATGTCTATTGCCTGGGCCTTCATCACCAGACAGCACTCCTCGTGATCCACGGCGATGTTGATTTTTTTAAGCCCTTCATGGTTGGTGGCGATGACCAGGTCCAGATCCCATTCACGAGCCATGTGGTCACGAAACTCGATGACTTTCCTGAACTTGACGGTGGTGTCGAGGTTCAGTACCGGCACTTTTACCTTGCCGTCACCAACGCGTTTAAGAAGATGCAGAACCGTCAGGGAGTCCTTCCCCCCTGTGAAAGTCGTTGCAATCCGGCCGTCAAAGCGCTCCAGAGCATTTTTCAGCACATCGATGCTCTTTTCTTCTTTTTGCTCCAGAGTCCAGTTGCCGGTGTCTTCCCGTTCCATATCCATCCCTCCTGTTGGATTCACACGTTCCCGATGCGTCGCGGACCATGCAAATCCGTTCGTCTTACACGTAAACAATATTTTACCGGAATCGTTCTGGCATTTCCGGTTAATTTTTTTAATCCACGTCGTTTCTGCACCCTGGTGTCCGGTTCCCTGGTGTTTATTCTGAGAAAAGGTACAAAACCGCGGGCGAGAATTACATTTCCTTCTCACGGATCTGTTTTACTTTCAGGCTCCGCAGGCGGTTCAGCGCGGCGGCCACCTCGAAAGGCCTGGGCAGGGCATGATCGGCGCCGGGGAAAGAAGATATCACATCCAAGCCCTCGCGAGCGATTTCATCGAAGACTCGCGTGATCGCCTGGGGCAGAGCCGTGCGGCCGTCGAAATATCCCCGCCGCCGGGCATAGGACATCATGTCGCCAATGGCCCGGGTCTGGCTGATGTCCAACAACTGCTCGACCTGGCTCAGGTCGACTGTCTGCCGGCCAAATAACAGGAAACCTGGTTCCCTGGCCAGGACCCGCTCCTTGCCGCCTCGCAAAGGGTCGATGCTTTCGGCCAGGGGCGCCCGCCGGACCAGGGGGCCAAACCTTTCGCCGCCCTCGCGGGACCGGGCATCCCGGCGCTCGCCGGCGATGCGCCTGGCCTGCTCCGTGACCATCCGGGGCAGATAGTTATCCATGGCAATCACGTTATCGACGACTTCGAAATAGTCCCCCGAGCCCCCCATCACCAGGATCGTTGATACGGAGTATTCCCTGTGAAGATTTTGTACCTGATCGATATATGGCGTGATCGGCTCTTTCTCCTTGGGGATGAGCCGCTGCATGAGCTCGTCCCTGATCATGAAGTTCGTGGCCGAGGTGTCCTCATCCATCAGCAGCACCCGGGCGCCGGCCTCCAGCGCCTCGACGATGTTGGCCGCCTGAGAGGTGCTGCCGCTGGCGTTCTCCGTGGAAAAAGCCACCGTGTCAACGCCGAAGGGCAGGTTGGAGATAAAGGGGCTGATGTTGACCTTTTCCACCCGCCGGCCATCCTCGGCCCGGATCTTGACGGCATCGGCCCGGGCCACGACCAGTTCGCGGCCGTCGCCGGGGATGTGGCAGCAGACCCCCCGCATAAGCGCTTCCAGCAGCGTTGACTTGCCGTGATATCCGCCTCCCGCCACCAGGGTCACCCCTTCAGGGATGCCCATGCCGGTTATCCGCCCGCGATTTGGAAGTGAAACCTCCAACTTCAGCTCGGGAGGAGAGACGAATCTCACTACCTGGCCGCCTTTCAAGGGCAGGTCGCTGACGCCGCTGGCCCGGGGCAACACGGAACCGTCCGCCACGAAAGCCACCAGCCTCATTTCCTGAAGGCGCTCCCGCAGCCATTCCTGGTCCTCGGCGGCTTCGATATGGGCGGAAAGCTCCCTGGCATCCAGAGCCTCGTAGAACAGGGCCTGCCTCACGACCCTCGGAACCTCCTCAAGCAGCATGGCGGCCGCTTCCCTTCCGAGGCAGCGCCGGCCGGAGGCCGGCAGCCCGGCCATGAAGCGCGCTTCCACGAATCGGTCATTCACCACGGCGGCTGTGCGCTCAAGGATCTCCTGGCCGCCGGCGTCCACAGCTATCAGACCGGATTTCCCGGTGCCGCGGCCGCCCCTCACATGGCTGCGGATCGCCCGGTCGAAGGCGCGCGCAAGGTAGTCTTCCAGAGCCATCCGCCGCGTCGGGCTGCTGTAAAGAGAACGGTCGAAACCAGCCAACGGCTGCTCCACGGCGGCCCGCAGCCTCGACGGGGCCGCGAACGGATCGCCCTGCACGTAATCTATGAAAAGAGTAAACCCCGGAAGAGCATATGAGCCGGAAATCTCCCGGTAAGCCTTGTAGCCCCGGCCGTCTATCCGCCCAAGCAATTCTTTCAACCTGGCCGCGTCCATTTCCACCTCCGCAATGTCCGTTTATTCTACCGCCGCTGAGCCTCGCCTGTCCCGCCGGCAAAGTTATCACCGGAACCGGATGGAAAAACAGGAAACAGGAATGAAGAGCCAGAAAAGAAGAACGTGATATGATTGCGAAAAGATTAAAGACAGGGCTTGGCGGAAAAAAGTAAGCCGGCGGGGTAAAACATGGCCAATGACCCCACCGGCACAGAATGGATTAAGAAACTTGCTGGCATGCCGCAAAAAAACGAGGCAGGGAGGCAGGATATGGAAGATCACCGGGAACTGTCCATTTTTCCAGGATTGTCGCGACGGGATTTTCTCAAAAGCTGCGGCACCCTGGCGGCCCTCATAGGCCTGAGCGGACCGCTGGCGGCTCCGCGAGTCGCCCAGGCCTTTGAGGAGGTAGCCATGAGACCGCGGGTAATCTGGTCCCTCTTCCAGGAATGCCTGGGCTGTTCGGTCAACCTGCTTCAGAGTCGCAAGCCGACTCCGGCCCAGCTTATCCTGCAGCAGATCTCCCTCGATTATCACGAGGCGGTTATGGCGCCCGCCGGAGACGAGGCTGAGCAAAGCTTTCAGGACACGCTTGCCACCGATGATTTCTTTTATATCGTCGAAGGGGCCGTCGCCACCGAGATACCCGAGGCTATCACCATCCACGGCCGGACCGCCGCCGATATAGTGCTGGAGGCTTACCAGAGAGCCAACGCGACTATTGCCATCGGCTCCTGCGCCTGCTACGGCAACATCCAGGCGGCTGCGCCAAATCCCACCGGCGCCAAGGGAGTGGCCGACTATTTGCGCCAGGACGCCGGGCTGTCCGACGTCACCGTGATCAACTCGCCGCGCTGCCCCGGCAACGCCGAGGACACTATCGCCATTCTGGCCTATGTGCTGGTGCACAACGAGCTGCCCGAGCTGGATTCTTTTGGCCGCCCGTTGTTCCTTTTCGACGAGACCGTGCACGACAACTGCGAGCGCCGCGGCCATTTTGACAACGGCAGATTTGTGGAGCGCTTCGGTGACGAGGCATCGGAAAAACGGTGGTGCCTGTACAAAGTGGGCTGCAAGGGTCCGGTCACCCATGCCCCCTGCCCCAAGACCAAGTGGAACGGTGAGATAAGCTGGCCGGTTGAGGCCGGTCCCTGCATCGGTTGTTCCGAGCCGGATTTCTGGGACAAGCTGACTCCGTTTTACGACAAGGAATCGGGAATCCGGCTGCCGGGCGACATCACGCCCACCCAGATCGGCGTGACCCTGGGCGCGGCCACGGCCATCGGCATTGGCGCCCATGCAGTGGGACAGGTCGCCAAGGGACGGTTCGGCAGGGGAGGCCCGGTGGCGGGCAAGGAAGAGACAGAAGAATGAACGTGGCAGGAACGGTTTTGTCCTCTGGAAATAGGAGGTTATAGATGCCGAAAGTAGTCATCGACCCAATAACCCGCATCGAAGGCCATCTTCGCATTACCTGCCAGGTGGAGGACGGCGTTATCACAGACGCCTGGAACACCGCCACCCTCTTCCGCGGCTTCGAGATTTTCATGAAAGGGCGCGACCCCAAAAGCATCTGGCAGTTCGCCCAGCGCATCTGCGGCGTCTGTCCCAACCCGCATGCTTTTAACTCAGTACGGGCGGTGGAGACCGCCCTGGGTATGGAGACGGTGGACGACAACGCCCGACTCATCCGCAACATGACCGAGGCGGCGCAGATCGGCTACGACCACATACTCTGGTTCTATGTGCTCAACGCTTTCGATTATGTCAACGTTCCCAACGCCCTTAATGCCAGTCCGGAAACTCCTTCGTTGCAGGCGGTGCAGGACCAGGTAAGGGCGGTTGTGGATTCCGGACAGCTGGGACCGTTCGCGAACATGTACTGGGATCATCCCGCATACAAGCTGCCGCCGGAGCTCGATCTCGAGCTCACCGCGCATTACCTGCAGTCCATCGACATTCAGTCGAAGGCCAATGAGTGCAACGCGATACTGGGCGGCCGCTTCCCAATGATCCACCACTACATACCCGGCGGGGTCACTCAGCTTCCTGCGCTGGACGAGATCGCCTTCTACAAGTCGCGCATGGAAGAGGTCAAGAACTTCATAGACACGGTCATGGTTCCTGACCTGCTGGCGATCGCGCCCATCTACGGCGAGGACCTGGCCGGTACCGGCCAGGGAGTCGGCAATTTCCTTTCCTGGGGTGTCCTGGACGAGGCGAGCCAGGATCCTTACGACCGTCTCTTCCCCCGGGGCGCCATTTTCGATGGCCAGCTTGAGCTTCAGGAGGTTCATCCGGACGAGACCAGGATGTACACCAAGTCTTCCTGGTTCGATGACAGCGTGGGCGACGGCAAACACCCGTTGGACTCGGGCCAGGAGCCGATCCAGTTCACGGAGCTGCCGCCGATGGAAGGCGAAGAGCTGCCCGAGGGCAAGTACGACTGGACCCAGGCGGTCCGCTACGGCGACCAGAACCGGCCCATGGAGGTCGGCCCCCTCGCCCAGGTTCTGGTGGCTTATCTGACCGGCCGGCCGGAAGTGGTACAGCTGGTCGACGACACCCTGGCGGCTGTCGGAGCGGCCGGCCAGCCGGAGATACTCCTGTCAGATCTGGGCCGGGTGGCGGCCCGTGTCATAAAGGCCAAGGTCAACTCGGACAACGCCGTCAGGTGGGCCGACGAGCTGCTGGAAAATATCGGCGCCGGCAACAAGGAGGTCTACAGGGAGCCGGACTACGGCCGCGAGGGTGACGGCCACAGCGGCTGGGACGCTTCCCGGGGAGCCCTGGCCCACTACGCGCGCATCAGCGGGGGGAAGATCGACTCATATGCGGCGGTGCCTCCTTCCAACTGGAACCTCTCGCCCCGGGACGACGACGGGGTGCGCGGCCCGGTGGAAGAGGCGCTGGTAGGCACTCCGGTCGCCGATCCGGCCAGACCGCTGGAAATACTGAGAACGGTACACACATTCGACCCATGAATGGCCTGCGCGGTTCACGTGATTGAACCGAAAAACAACCAGGTCCTCAAGTTCCAGGTGCGCTAGGAGGTCTGACATGGCCGGACGGATACCGCCGACAAGAGAAGAGCATCCGCTGCCCGCGATAATCATGCACGGCGTACACCTGACGTCTCTGATCCTGCTGGTCTTCACGGGTTTCTACATCAACAGCCCGTTTTTCGGAGGCGCCATGGGCTACATGATCACGATCCACCAGATCGCCATGTGGACCTTCGTCCTCACCACGGTGACTCGCCTCTACTGGGCTTTCTTTGGCGCCGGCTCCGCGCCTCCGGGCGGGAGGGTCAAGGGGCCCGATTACAAGTGGTTCAGCCCGCTCAGGAGGACCGGGGAATCAAAGCCCAGGGAAACGATCAAGTATTACCTGTTCCTGCGGGACACATATCCCAGCGTCTACAAATTCAATCCGCTGCAGAAGTACACTTACCTGCTCTGGGCCTTTATCCTCATCCCCCTGTCATTTCTCACGGGCCTGGCTCTATGGGCTCCGACAAGGGGGTTGTTCGCGCCGATGACGAACGTCCTGGGCGGCCTGGCCGCCATGCGCACGTATCACTATCTGATCATGTGGGCCTTCATCATCACAGTGGGCGTACATATCTACCTGACAATGGCGGAGGTGCTGAGAGAGTGGCGTATGATGTTCGCCTGGCGCGAGCCGAAAGCTCCGGAGTCCCGGGCTTCCAGCCAGGGCTGAGAGGCTGAGAGAAGATACGTCCTCCAAACAAGATAGCCGTCCTGGGCATCGGCAACACCCTTATGGCCGATGACGGAGTGGGCGTGGCGGTGGTTGAGGGGTTCGATCCCGGATCGGTGCCTCCCGGAGTCGAGCTTGTCACCGGGGCCACGGCCGGCATGGCGCTGATCAGATATTTCCTGGATTATGACCTGGTTATCGCGGTGGACGCCATCGACTGCGGAGCCAGTCCGGGCGCCATCTTCAAATTCCATCCCGACGAGGCTGGCATCATGAATCTGCGTTCCAACAATATCCATGGCATGGGCCTGCCTTACCTGATCACCAGCGCCCGCCTGAAAGGAATCGATCCAGAGGTCCTCGTATTCGCCGTGCAGGTAGGAAATGTCATGCCCCGGGACGGCGGGCTCTCGGCCGAAGTCGCGGCGGCGGCTATCCGGGTGCGCGGACTGATTGAAAAGGAATTGACGTGTCCCGGAACTGAAGCACGTTAACCTTCGCTAACTTGTAATCAGCCTCTTCTCCATACAAAATAATAAGTATATGTTCCTCTTTATCCTGGCTTTATTCATCATAGTCCCCCTGCTCGAGCTTTGGCTCATCATCCAGATCGGATCCGCGGCCGGCTACCTGCCGACTTTCGCCGCGCTTGTGCTTGTCAGCGTGGCCGGAGCCGCCCTGGCAAAACAGCAGGGATACCAGGCTGCGCTGCGCATCCAGGAGGAAATAAGGCAGGGCCGGATGCCCGGGAACGCGCTTTTGGACGGCTTCCTGGTCCTGGCGGGAGCGTTGCTCCTGCTGACCCCGGGCTTCCTTACTGATGCCGCGGGCCTGGCGGTGATCCTGCCGCTGACCCGCAGGCCATTCAGAGCCTGGCTTGAGAAGAGGTTACGTCAGGCCGTCGAGCGGCGCACCATGGGCACTATCGTTTTCTGGCCAGGCGGCGGACGGGGCGCCCGATACGGCGGCCAGGCCGGCGAACCGGAGAGGCCTTACAACAGCGGGGACGGGGCGGCCGAGCCCGAGAGACACCGCAAAGGGCTGGAGAGATGACCGGAACCCCCCCGGGGAAGATACTATACCCGCTGGTTTTTGCCGGAGGCATGACCACCATGGCCACAGAGATGGCGGGCTCCCGCCTGCTGGCCCCGTTCTTCGGCAACTCGCTGTTTATCTGGGCCAATCTCATAGGGCTCATCCTTATCTATCTGACGCTCGGCTATTACCTGGGCGGCAAGCTGGCCGACCGCCGCCCGGAGCCGCGGCTGCTCTTTTCACTCACAATGACAGCCGCAGTCACCATCGCTCTTCTTCCCTTCGTGGCGCGCCCCATAATGCGCGTCGCCGTCAGGGGCCTGGAGCAGGTTTCAGCCGGCGCCTTTTTAGGGTCGTTCACGATTACCGTGCTTCTGTTCGCCCTGCCGATTACCATCCTGGGCATGGTGACCCCGTTCGCTATCCGCCTGCGGATGACCGGCATCGAGACCGCCGGTAATGTCGCCGGAGGCATGTACGCACTTTCCACAGTAGGCAGCATCATCGGAACCTTCCTGCCTGTGCTGCTGCTGATTCCCCTGATAGGCACCAGGAACACCATGCTGCTCTTTGCCGGCTTGCTGGCGGCGGTATCGGCGGTGGGCCTGGGTCGCGGCTTTTATGCCGGCGCGCCCATGGTCATCCTGGCGGGGCTGATGATCCCCCAGGGAGCCATCAAGCCTGACCCGGACACCCTGTTCGAGATTGATTCACCTTATCAATACGTACAGGTCGTCAAGCGGGGAAACACCACTTATCTAAAACTCAACGAGGGCTGGGCGGTGCATTCGATCTATAACCCGGATGAGATCTTTACGGCGGCCTATTGGGATTACTTCCTGGTGGGTCCCTGGTTCGGCAACGACCGGGAGCCCGGCCGCGTGCTCAACATCGGCAGCGCCGCCGGCACCATGGCGCGCCAGTACTCCCGTTTCTACCCGGACACCTTGGTGGACGGCGTGGAGCTCGACCCTGATGTGGTGGAGGCCGGAAAGCGGTTCTTCGACATGGATTTCCCCAACCTGGAAGTCTTCGTGGCCGACGGCCGTCCCTTCCTGAAAACCAGCGCCAGGAGCTATGATTTCATCGCTGTGGATGCCTACCGGCAGCCGTACATCCCCTTTTACCTGACCACCAGGGAGTTTTTCCAGGAAACACGCGACAGTTTAAACGCGGGCGGCTCCGTAATGATCAACGTCGCCCACGCGCCCGGCGACGAGAGGCTGGCCGACGCCATCGGGGCCACCATGCGGGAGGTGTTCCCCTCTGTCTATTCCATAAGAGCCGGATCGTTCAACCTGCTGCTGATCGGCACGAGGGAGCCCTCGCGGACCATAGACATGAAAGAAAGGATGGCACTGATGCCGCCCGAGGTTCAGGAACTGGCCCTGGAAATAATCCCCAGGGTCACGGAGGTCAAGCCAGGCGGCCGTATCCTCACAGACGACAAGGCGCCGGTGGAGTGGCTCACCGACCAGATGATCATCCATTACGTCACGCAGTAAAATCAATAGCGGATTTCTCCGGATGCCTGGACGCGAAAAAAGAAAATCGCCCAGGAGCGGCGGGACAGCAGCCATCTCGTGCGGGCGGAGGCAAACGAGGTGGTGACCGATAAGGCGCTGGCCGGCGAGTTTAACCTTTTTGTTCATCCGCAAATCCATGACACGTTCAATGAATTTTTAACCCGGGAGGAGGGCGTCCTCAGGGAGCGGCTGAAAAATATTACCATGCTTGACGAGGAGGGCGAGATTTCCGGTGAAGCAAAATGAGGATCCTGGTCATCTCCGACATCCATGGCAACATCGACGCGCTGAGGGCCATCGACGAGCCCCGCGACGCTCTTATCTGCCTGGGCGACATCGTCGATTATGGGCCGGAGCCTGCCGCCTGTATCGAGCTGCTGAAGCAGCAGCCTGACCTGCTGCGCGTGCGGGGCAACCATGACAACGCTGTCGCCTTCCGGGTTGATTGCGAATGCGGCGAGGCCTTCCGGCACCTCTCCGTCGCCACAAGGGAATATATGTGGCAGATCCTCGGCCGGGAGCATCTCGATTGGATCGGCAAGCCGGCAACCAGCCTCGAGACGGAGATCGACAGCGGGCGCATCTTTGCCGTGCACGCGGCCCCCAGCAACCACCTGTTCAAGTACCTGAGGCCGTCTACCCCGGCCGCGGAGCTGGAGGCGGAGGCCGCCATGGCCGATGCCGACATCATCCTAACGGGCCACTCCCACCAGCCGTTTGTCAGGGAGTATGGTGCCCGGCTACTGGTGAACGTGGGCAGCGTCGGCCAGCCCCGGGACGGCATCCCCCGGGCCGGCTACGCGCTGATCGAGGATGGAAAGGTCGAGCTGAAACGGGCCGATTATGACGTCGAAAAGGCGGTAGCCAGGACACTTGCTTTGCCGCTTGATGATCTCGTGCGCGACCAGCTGGCCTATATCCTGCGCCACGCCGCCGAACCTCCGATTTAAATCCATATTCGCAGGTACGCAGTCCCGGCTTGCAAAGCTCCCGACGCGGGCGGAGGGAACATCAATAAGAGGCCAGTACGAAGAAAACCGAGAGCGAAAACTCCAGGGACAACAGCACACTCCCCAAGCAAGCCCACATGAATGCGCGAACATCAGTTTCGTTCCCGGGATTGCCAAAAAATTGTATTATGTCCCCGATTTTCGCTGTCCCCGATTTTCGCGGCAGTGGGCCTGGAACCTAAAATTAATTTAGTACGGCGCCCGCGAGTTTCATATAATCGAATCGATGTCCATTGAAAAGAAACATCAGCCAGCCGGAGGAAAGGCGAGCGCCAGCGGCTCCAAAAAAAAGAGCGAAGGCCGGCCCATCACCGTGCATTCATATTCCGGCTTCAAAAGCGATGAACGACCCCGCTCATTCGAGATAGAGGGAAAAAAATTAACCATCCTGCAGGTCAAGAAGACCTGGCAGGAGGAATCGAGCAAGAGCAGGCGGCGCAAGACCTTCTTCCGCGTATACGCCCACAACGGCCGCATGTACGACATTGCCCTTGACGAAGGCACCGGACAGTGGACACTGGAGCCCTTCGCTGGCCGTGAAAAAAAACAGCCGCGGACGTAGCCGGTCATGAGCGAAGAGAGATTCAGTCCGGAATTCCGGCGAGATCCGATCACCTCGGAATGGGTGGTGCTGGCCGCCGGGCGAGGCAAGCGGCCCGGGGCCCCCGAGCCGGCAGTGACGGAAACCCAGCCCGAAGAGCAATGCCCTTTCTGTCCTGGGCACGAGATGGAGACTCCTCCGGAAATAAGTGCCTGCCGTGAAGAGGAGGGCCGCGACTGCCCCGGCTGGACTGTGCGCGTCTTTCCCAACAAGTTCCCTATCCTGGTCAGCCAGGTTCCAGGCGCCGGCGCCGAACAGTCATTTTCGCCGGACCTAAAGCCCGCTCTGGGCACCAGCGAGGTCATCGTCGACACCCCGGAGCATGGAGAGCCTCCCTGGATGCGGGGGCCGGCTCAGGTTCTTGACATGCTCAACACGTACCGCGACCGTATCCTGGCCATGAAAGAAGAGGGCCGCACCGCCTATGTCCACATCATCCGCAATCACGGTCTCGCGGCCGCGTCTTCGCTGCCGCATCCGCATTCGCAGCTTTACGGTTTGCCCTTCATTCCGTCTTTGATAGACATGGAACTGGACGGCTTCGCCCAGTCTCGGCCCGGCGAGCTAAGCTGCATTCTGTGCGACATCGTCCTGAAGGAGATCGAATCCGGGGAGCGGCTGATAAGCCTCAGCGAAAACTTCATTGCCTTCAGCCCATTTGCCTCCCGCCTGCCCTACGAAAGCTGGATCGTGCCGCGCCGTCACGAGATGAGATTCGAGGAATGCGAACATCTTCCTGAGATGGCCGAGATGATGACCGGCCTGCTCATGCGCTACCACGAGCGGCTTGGCGATCCCGCATTCAACTACTGGATCCACACCTATCCGCTGCATGGAGAGCTCCGGCCCTTCCACTGGCATCTGGAGATCCTGCCGCGCACGACCATGCTGGGAGGCCTGGAGATGGGGGCGGGTGTCTGGGTGAACATCGTGGCGCCCGAGAGCGCTGCCAGGCTGTTGCGGGCAGTCTCTCCGCAATAGGCCAGATAAACAACGGGATCATTCATGACCCTTCCCCGACAGATCGAGGACCAGATCCGCCGCTGCACCCGCTGCGGCGCCTGCCTGGAGGCATGCCCTTCCTATCAGGTTTCTGGCGACGAATCGCTGGCGGCCAGAGGCCGCGTCAGCCTCCTGGAGGCGGTGCTCGATGATCGTCTGGGCCTGACCCGCGGACTGGCCGGCCGCTTCTCCCGCTGCCTGGGCTGCCGCGCCTGCGCAGGGGTTTGTCCCAGTGGCATCGACCCACACCGGATCATCGCGGCCGCGAAAGCGTTTCTGGCCGCGGAAGGCGGGTTCTGGAAGCTGTCCCGGTCCGCCACTGCGGCCCTGGCCGGAACAGGCGGCCGCCCCCAAGCCGGTTTAAGGCTGGCGGGCCTCCTGGAGGCTGCCCTTTACCAAAAGGCCCCGGCCGCGAGTTACCTGCCTTATTGCCGCTCGGGCCGCAAACGCGTACTTCCCGCGCCGCCCGGGAGATCTCTTCTGGATATGTTGCCGGAGATCTCGCACGCGTCAGGCGGCCCGGAAGCAGGCGCCTCCCGGGTGATCCTCTTTCCTGGTTGCAGTACGACTGCCTTTTATCCGGAAACGGGTCTCGCCGCCGTCGCGGCGCTGAACAGATCCGGAAACGATGTCCTCAGCCCGCGTGGCCTTAAGTGTTGCGGCATGCCACTGCTGTCGCTGGGGGAAGAAGGCGCCGCCCGCTTGATGCTCGAGAACAATCTTCACATTCTTGGCGTTCTCGACGCCGATGCCGTCGTCACCCCCTGTCCGTCCTGCGCCCTGTCCCTCAGGGAGGAGCTGCCGAGGCTGCTGGGCCCGGACCGGTCGGACGCAAGGAAGCTGGCTGCCAAAGTGCTGGACATCCATCAATTCCTTGCTTCGGGCTCTATGGCCGGATACGGCACGCCTGCCAAGACCGGGGCGGTCGCCGGGCCTGAAGAAAAGCGCGCGGCCCGCGCCCGGGCCGGCATGTCCCCGGGAGACAAGGGGGCGGGCGAAGACGAGATCACCGTGACCTGGCACGACCCCTGCCATCTCCGCCACGGGCTGGACATGACCGACGGGCCCCGGGAGATTATCGCTTCCATCCCCGGGGTAAGATACATCGAGATGCCGGGCGGGCAATCCTGTTGCGGCGGCGGAGGCCTCTTCAGCCTCAAGCATTATGACATGGCTCTCGAAATAGGGCTCCGCAAGGCCGAGGAGATTGCAGCCAGCGGCGTCCAGGCAGTGGTTACCGGCTGCCCCTCGTGCCGCATGCACTTGACAGACATGCTTGCCCGGGCGGGCTCCCGGGCCCGGATTGTGCATACGGTGGAGCTGCCAGGTGAAGCGGGCGGCGCCGGAAAGTCAAGCTGAACGGAGTTCACGATCATGCAGGACCTGATCTTCGAGCAATTTCAGCAGGTAGGGAAAGATCTTCTCTGGCTGGGCCTTTCTACGTCCCACGGCGGCAACATGAGCGTCCGTCACGCGGGCCACATGATCGTGACCACTCATTTCGCCATGCTGGGCCGCCTGGGTCCGGGCGACCTGGTGGAAATCCCCCTTCGGGAAGAACCGGACCGCATCGCCGGCGGCGCGTCCAGTGATGCCGGCCTGCATCAGCTCATTTACAGGTTTACTCCGGCCGCGGCCATCATCCATGCCCACCCGCCACACGCCATTGCCCTCTCCCTCAGAAGTGATATGATTGCTCCAAGGGATCTCGAAGGCTCTGTGTTTCTCCGGGAGGTTCCTGTGGTGGATCCGGAACAGACCAACAGCCGTATCCCCCAGGTGCTGCAGACTCACGTGGCCGCCGTCATCCGCGGTCACGGCTCCTATGTGGTGGGCCGGACTCTGAGCGAGGCTTTGGCATATACCTCAGCCCTCGGATTTTCCAGCCACGTGGCCTATCTGGATGAACTCCTGACAGACAAGGACTGACAGGCCGGTTCTCCTCCCCAGGAACAAGCAACCATTTTATGACCATCGAGCTGGCCATAACATTGCTCGGCCTCGGCCTCGTTGGAGGCTTCTTTTCCGGCTGGCTGGGAATCGGCGGCGGCATCATCATGGCCCCCCTGCTTCTGTACGTACCCCCGGCCCTCGGAGTCGCAAATCCTGACATGAAGGTGGTCGCCGGACTCACCATGGTGCAGAGCCTGTTCGCGACCGGCTCCGGTGTCATCGTCCATCGCCGGTTCCAATTTGTCAGCAGGGAACTGGTCCTGTGGATGGGCGGTATCATTGCTGTTGCCTCGCTGACCGGGGCCGTGCTTTCCAGGTTCGCCTCCGCCGGCGCGTTGATGGGTGTATTCGTCGTGCTGGCATTGATAGCCGCCGTCATGATGCTCATTCCAAAAAAGGAGCCTTCTGAGGAACCGCACGCGTCCGAGATCGATTTCAGCCGGCCCCTGGCGGCGGCCTGCGCGTTAATCTTGGGCTTGGTGGGAGGGCTGGTGGGCCAATCGGGGGCCTTTATCATCATCCCGGTCCTGCTTTATGTGCTGAAAATCCCCACCCGGACGACAATAGGCAGTTCGCTCGGCATCGTGTTTCTGGCGGCCCTTGCAGGGTCAGCCGGCAAAGTGGTGACCGGACAGGTCGAGATGGCCATGGCGGTTTTTCTAATCGCAGGCGCTCTCCTGGGCGCTCAGGGAGGCGGATATTTATCGCAGATCACCAGAAGACGCCGGCTGCGGCAGGTCCTGGCGCTCGTGATAGCCGCCACGGCGGTGGGCATGGCTCTGGATTTGGCAGGCGTTTAAAACTATTATACTTAAGTATTACAAACCGTCATAGAAGGGAGAGGTTCATGGAAGAGCAGGAAATCCGGCTCACCCAGCTGGCCCACGGCGCCGGCTGAGCCTGCAAGATAAGTCCGTCGGACTTGCAAAAGATTCTCAGGGAGCTGCCTCCGGTGCGCGATCCCAACGTGCTGGTGGGCATAAACACCGGCGATGATTGCGCTGTTTACCAGATAACCGACGATCTGGCAATCATTCAGACAGTCGATTATTTCACTCCTATCGTCGACGATCCCTACGATTACGGAGCCATAGCGGTTGCCAATTCGTTAAGCGATATCTACGCCATGGGAGCCAGCCCGATGTTCGCGCTTAATATAGTCGGTTTCCATACCCGGGGCATGCCGCTGGAGATCTTGACCAGGATGATGAAAGGCGGCGCCGACAAGGCCCGTGAGGCCGGTATCGAGATCGTGGGCGGCCATACCATCGATGACAAGGAGCCCAAGTACGGCCTTGCCGTCACCGGCGTGCTCGACCCGGCCGCGATCGTCTACAATTCCACAGCGCAGGCAGGAGATGTCCTCTTTCTGACCAAACCGATCGGCACCGGAATCATCGCCACCGCCATCAAGCGGGGCATTGCCAGCGAGGCAGCCATCAGGCGCGTGACCGAGATCATGACCACGCTCAACCGGGCGGCGGCGGAGGCAATGGTGAAGGTGGGTGTCAACGCCTGCACCGACGTTACCGGCTACGGCCTGCTGGGGCATCTGGGCGAGATGACCCAGGGTAGCGGCGTAGGCGCCAGGATCCACGCGCGGGCGGTCCCTACGATCCAGGCTGCGCGCGACCTCGTTTTCGAAGACCTGAACATTGTCCCCGGCGGAACTAAAAACAACCTGGAATTCGTCCAGGCGTTCACCAATTTCGATCCGGGGCTCTCTCAGGCGGAACGGCTGCTGCTAGCTGACGCCCAGACATCCGGAGGCTTGCTCATTTCCTGCCCGCCCGAAAAAGCCGATGAGCTGGAGTCGGCGCTTAAGGAGGCGGGCACGATCGTGCACGCGAAGATCGGAATCATGGAGGCGGAGGACGACACCGGCCGGATCGACGTGCTGGTCTGACGCGTCGCGGGTCCTGACGCTGCCGCGGTAGAACGCAGCCGGGAGTCAGGCTTTTTCCGGGGGTCGCGGGGTTTTTCGCTGCTTTAAGAGCGTACTTGTCCCGTTCCCCTGATCACGAACCTGGATCCGGTCATCTCCTCGATGCCCATGGGTCCGCGGGGATAAACCCGGTCGGTGTTGATGCCGCTGGCCGGGCCCATGCCGAAAGGCAGGCCGTCGGTCAGCCGGGTGGAGGCGTTCCAGTAGGTCGCGGCGCTGTCGACCATGGCCAGAAACTTCTCGGCCTGTTGCTCGGTTTCAGTTATGATCGCGTCCGCCAGCCCCGAGTGATGGCGGCGGATATGCTCGATGGCTTCATCGAACCCGCTGACGATCTTGAGAGAGAGGATGAGGTCCAGGTGCTCGGTGTCCCAGTCCGCCTCTGTGGCCTCGGACCATTCCGGAACGATGGCGCGGGCCCGGCCATCAGCGCGTACTTCGACACCGGCCCCTTTCAGAGAAGCCGCCAGTTGGGGCAGTATGTCTTCCGCCCGGGCTTCGTCCACCAGCACCGTCTCCACGGAGTTGCAGGTGCTGGGCCTGTTGGTCTTGGCGTTCAGGACTACCCGCAATGCCATCTCGCGGTCGGCGGACTTCTCGATATATATATGGCAAAGGCCCCGGTAATGTTTCATGACGGGTATCTTCGATTCGCCGGTTACGGTCTTGATAAGACGGTGGCTGCCCCTGGCGATCACCAGGTCGACCATCCCCGCCAGGCCCAGCAGCTCGCTTACGGCAGCCCGGTCCGTGGTCTCCACGAACTGGATGACCCCGTCCGGCATGCCAGCTCTTGAGCCGGCTTCTGCCATCAGGCGGGCCAGCACCCGGTTTGAGTGAATGGCCTCGGAGCCGCCCCTGAGGATTATGCAGTTGCCGGCCTTCAAGCACAGGCCCGCCGTATCGGTGGTCACATTGGGACGGGCTTCGTAAACTATTCCAATGACGCCGATGGGCGATCTCACCCGTGACACACTCATGCCGTTTGGCGCTGTCCAGGCGTTGATGACGGTTCCCACCGGGTCATCCAGGGCCGCCATTTCCCGTAGATTTCCGGCCATCAGTTCCACGCGATCCCGGTCAAGCATCAGCCGGTCGAGCATCGCGGTCGTGAGCCCCTTGGCCTTCCCGGCGCCCAGATCCTTGGCGTTGGCTTCCTCTACCTCGGTCACATTCTCCATCAGGGCGTCGGCCATAGCCAGCAGCGCCGCGTTTTTGGCTTTAGTGGGCAGGACAGCCAGTTCATAAAATGCAAGCCGTGCCGCCCCGGCTTTTTCCGTCACTGAAGTCAATGGCAATAATCCGTATTGGTGCGGATACGACCTGCTTATTATATATTATCCGGGTGGTCGCTTCCGGGGCGGGTTCGCCCGGCGATCGATATTCGAGCAGACTGTCCAGTTAGAGAGAAAGGAAGGTAGGGAGAACCATGTCCGATGCCGCAGAAATCAAGATACCGCTCGACGTACCCCAGTCGGCGCGGGAAGAGTATGTTAAAAACTTCCGACTGATGACAAAGTCGACCGGGCGCCTCATGCTTTTCGCCGGCGACCAGAAAGTTGAGCATCTAAACGACGACTTTTTCGGCGAATATGAGCTGGGACGGATCCCCGAGGACGACGCCGACCCCGAGCATATGTTCCGGATCGCCAGCAAGGGCACCATCGGCGTCTTCGCCACCCAGCTGGGCCTGATCTCGATGTACGGCGGCGACTATCCTGATATCCCCTATCTTGTCAAGCTTAACTCAAAAACACATCTGGTGAAGAAATCCACACAGGATCCCTTCAGCAATCAGTGGCTGGGCGTCCGGAATGTTATCGACGTCAAGCGCGAAGCAGGGCTGAAGATTCCGGCCGTGGGCTACACCATCTATCTGGGCAGCACCTTCGAGGACCGCATGCTCCAGCAGGCGGCTCAGCTGATTGCGGACGCCCACGGCCAAGGCCTGCTGGTCGTGCTCTGGATTTACCCTCGGGGCAAGGATGTGTCCGATGAAAAGGATCCGCACCTGATCGCCGGAGCCTGTGGCGTGGCTCTGGCGCTGGGAGCGGACTTCGTCAAGGTCAACTACCCCAAGAAAGAAGGAGAGAATTCGGCCGAAATATTCAAGGAGGCCGTCGTGGCGGCCGGACGCACCCGGGTGGTGGCTGCAGGCGGCTCTTCCACCGACGCAACCGCCTTCCTGCAGCGCCTCCATGACCAGATACACATCGCCGGCGCCCAGGGCAATGCCACGGGGCGCAATATCCACCAGAAGCCACTCGACGAGGCCGTTCGCATGTGCGACGCCATCTCGGCGATCACGCTGGCCAACATGTCCGTGGAGGAGGCTGCCCATATCTACCAGGGTGACAAGTGCCTGACGCTGCAGAGCTGAACCCGTTTCGTCCTTCCGCACCGCCTGGACCGTGCTCCAGGCGGTGCGGAACATGCGCGATGCCCTCCTCTGTCGAGTCATTGCCCGAATTTCCAACGCTGGCCGCCAGCTAATGATCATCGACTTCCACACTCACGTGTTCTCGCCGGATGTGATCGCCAACCGCGAGGCCTATTTGGCCCGGGAGGAGTGGTTTGCCCGGCTCTACGGCTCTCCCCAGGCCCGCATGGCACGGGTGTCCGAGCTTATCGGGGAGATGGACCGCTGCGGCGTGGACCGGGCGGTGGTGTGCGGCTTCGCCTGGAAAAGCTTCGATCTTTACGTCGAGACCAACAGCTATATTGCCGATGCCGCGGCGCGTTATCCGGAGCGCCTGGTTGGCTTGGCCAATGTCCCTCCCCTGCATCCCGAAGCTATAAGGGAACTCGATCGCTGCCTGGGCCTGGGCCTCAAGGGAGTCGGTGAGCTCAAGCCCCTGGGACAACATTTCGACCTGGACGATGAGGCAGGGCTGGAGCCGTTCTGGGAGTTCGCCGCTGCCCACGATCTCCCGGTCATGGTCCATCTGAGCGAGCCGGTGGGCCGCAAATACCCGGGGAAGGGCCCCACCAGCCCCCGCAAGGGCTACAACCTTGCGTTGAGACATCCGGAGCTGAGACTGATTTACTCCCACTGGGGTGGCGGCCTGGCCTTCTTCGAACTGATGCCCGACGTCAGGGAGGCGCTGGCGAATGTCTGGTATGACTGTTCGGCCAGTCCCTACCTGTACGACGCCTCCGTATATCGCCTGGCGGCGGAGGCGGTGGGCTCACGAAAAATACTCTTTGGCAGCGATTACCCGCTCATTCCCATGGACCGCTACTTCGGGGACATAGAAAAATCCGGCCTGCCGGCTGCGGACCGGGAGGCTATCCTGGGCGGCAGCGGCCAGGAACTGCTGAGGATGGTGGGGGCATGAAGATACGCGAGATACTCGGCCAGCTGGCCCGGGGGGAAATTTCATTGGACGAGGCTGACTCCCGGCTGGCCCTGCTTTCAGTAGCGCACATCGGCGAGTTCGCCCGCCTGGACCTGGGCCGCCACGGCCGCAAGGGCGTGCCCGAGGTCGTCTATGCCCCGGGTAAATCAGCCGAACAGGTCAGGAAGATATCGGCCGGCCTGATTGAACACTCCGGCAGGGCCATCATCAGCGGCCTCGACAGGGAGGGCTGGCAAGATCTGGCCACCGAATTCGACGGCATGGTGGCGGCTGGAAACGAGGCGGCCGGAACACTGGTCGTGAGAGGCCGTGACTATGAAAAACCTGCCGGGGGCGGCAAAGTGGGCATTCTCACGGCCGGCACTGCCGATGTGGCCGTAGCCGAGCAGGCCCGAATAATGGCTGAAGAGATGGGTTGCGATGTGTTCAGGGCTTACGACGTCGGGGTCGCCGGCGTGCACCGGCTGGCGGAACCTCTCAGCGAAATGGTGGACGCGGGAGTGGCTGTGATGATCGTGGCGGCGGGGATGGAGGGGGCGCTGCCGTCGGTGGTTGCCGGCCTGGTTGCCGTCCCGGTTATAGGCTTGCCCACCTCAACCGGCTACGGTCTGGGTGGCGAAGGCGTAACTGCCCTGCTTTCAATGCTGCAGAGCTGCTGTCCCGGACTGGTCGCGGTGAACATCGACAACGGCATCGGGGCAGGCGCGACCGCCGCGCTCATCGCCAACCAAGCCGTTTAACACTCCGGGGCGCGCCCTCGCATGGCTCCTGTTTTCCCTGCAAATTAAGTTTCTGCATCTATCCTCCGATAGCAAAAATAGTCTCTGACCGGGACGTTTATATGTATTTACTTGCAAATACCCTCAGAGAAAATCAGGAAGAGGTCATCAGGCGCTGGCTCGATAATCTGAACGGCATTATCGCCGAGGACTTCGAGCAGATGCTTAAAACATCCATGGGGACGAACTTCGCCTCCGGCCTGCTGTCGCTCACAATCGCTTTTTTCGAGGCCGAGGAATATCAGCGTACTGATGTCCTCCGCCGGGTGCGGTCAGCCGCCCAGGAGACGTCTTATCGGCGAAGTGCCGTCGGATTCGGCCTTCCGGATATCATATCCACCGGCATGGCCCTGCGGCGAGCGCTGGAGGAAACCCTGATAAACCACCTGCTCGCGGTCGACAGCTGGGAGGAGAACCAGCTGCTTCAGGGAATTCTGACCCTGAACCGGCTGGGAGACGCGTTCATCTCGGGAGAGATAGCCGGCTATTTTGCTTATCATGATTATCACGACCGGGAGATCGGGAACAGCGATGTGGTTTAAGCGCCGGCTGTCGCTGCCAGCTGAGGCGCGGATTTCCGACAGCTTGCTAAAAGCCGGCTCCTAAAAGAGCGTCAGGCCGTGTTCCCGCCAGACCCCCATCCTTCTGAACTTTTCGTGGCGCTCTTTTTTTCTTCGCCGCGGATGCGCCGTTTCCAGGTCCCGCAGGTTTTCCTCAAGAGCATCCTTCAGGATGCGCGCGGCTGATGCGTGATCGCGATGGGCGCCGCCGCGCGGCTCCGGGAGTACTCCATCGATGATTTCGAGATCCAGCAGTTCAGCAGACGTTAGCCTGAGCGTCTGGGCCGCCAGCTGCGCCTCATCGGAGTCCTTCCAGAGGATTGCGGCGCAAGACTCGGGGGAGATAACCGAATAGATCGAGTTTTCCAGCATCAGCACCCGGTCAGTCAGGGCCAGGGCCAAAGCGCCGCCACTCCCTCCCTCTCCAATTATCACCGAAACAGTAGGCACGTCCAGGCGCGCCATGCACATAAGGGTGCTGGAGATGGCGCCGCCCTGGCCGCGCTCTTCGGCAGCCACTCCCGGATAAGCGCCCGGAGTGTCTATCAGAGTAAGGACCGGGATGCCGAATTTGCTGGCCAGATTCATCAGCCGCTGGGCCTTGCGGTATCCTTCCGGCCGCGGCATGCCAAAGTTGCGGCGTGTCCGTGCCGCCAGATCCCTGCCCTTCTGGTGGCCGACAACCATTATGGTGCGGCCATGATAGGAGGCCAGCCCCCCGATGATGGCCGGGTCGTCCGCGAAAAGCCTGTCTCCGCGCAACTCGATGAAGCCGGAAAACATATGCTGGATGTAATCGAGAGAGTAGGGCCGCTTGGGATGCCTGGCCAGCTCCACCTTGTCCCAGACATGCCTGTCGACACGCCGGCCGCTGCCCAGCTCCTTAATGCGCTGGCTAATTTTTGTTATTTCATCTTTTAGATGGACGCCCGGAAGGGTTGGCAAGCGCTTTAATTCGCTTAAGCGCTTCCGCAAACGGCCCTCCTCGTCTTCCACGGCGCGCTTCTGCTTCCCAGATCGGTTCGAGGGCACAGGCGACACCCCCTTCCATCATGCCCAGTATTTGCACGAGCCGGTCTTTGAGCTCCGGACGGGATACAATCATGTCGATCTGGCCATGAGCCAGGTTGGACTCAGCCCTGCCGAAGTCTTCCGGCAGCGCCTCCTTGACCGTCTGCTCGATGACGCGGGGTCCTGTGAAACAAAGGAGGGCCCCGGGCTCCGAGATGATGACATCGGCGAGCGTGGCGAAGCTTGCCATCACTCCGCCGGTAGTGGGATGGGTAAGCACCGTTACGAAGGGGACCGGCACCTCGCCCAACATCTCCACCGCGCAGGTGGTCTTGGCCATCTGCATCAACGAGAGGATGCCTTCCTGCATGCGGGCGCCGCCTGAAGCACACACCACGACAAGTGGAAAGCGGGACTCCGCTGCGGTCTCGGCCGCCCGCCAGAACCTTTCGCCGACGACGCTGCCCATGCTTCCTCCTAAAAAAGCGAAATCCATGGCCGCGAGCACGACATCCATCTTGTGAAGCTTGCAGGTCCCAACCAGGATGGCTTCGGAAAGGCCGGTATCGTACTCGGCCTCCTCGATTCGCTCGGGGTAAGGCCTGAGATCGTAAAATTCAAGTGGATCTGCCGAGCGCAGGCTTCCGGCGATCTCGGACCATGTGCCGACGTCGGCAAGCTGCCCGACTCGTTCCCGGGCACCGACTCGGAAGTGATGGCCGCAATGGTGGCAGACCTGGAGATTTTTCGCCAGCTCGGCCCTGTTGAGGAGCTCCTTGCAGGAGGGACAGCCAACAGCGTCCGGAGTGCCGTTGCGTCTGCTGATGTCGACGGAGACATGTGCCATGACAATCTCAGGCTCAGTGAGCGCGAAAGATGAGGGTAACGTTGTGGCCGCCAAAACCGAAGGAGTTGGATGCCGCCACCGTGACCTGCCGTTCCCTGGCCTGATTGGGGACATAATCCAGGTCGCATCCTGGACAGGGATTGTCGAGATTTATGGTCGGGGGAATGACTCCACGCTCGATTGCCAGAACGCACACCGCCGCCTCCAGCGCCCCGGCCGCCCCCAAGCAGTGCCCTGTCATTGACTTGGTTGAGCTGACAGCCACCCTGTCCGCGTGCTCTCCGAGGGCCGTCCTGATCACTCGCGTCTCGATCTCGTCGCCCAGCGGGGTAGAGGTGCCGTGAGCGTTGATATAGTCGAGGTCCGCGGCTGATAGCTGCGCTTCCTTTAGCGCCGCAGTCATGGCCCGGGCCGCATTTTCTCCTCCGGGCTCCGGGGCGCTGATGTGATACGCGTCCGAGCTCATGCCGTAACCGGAAATCTCCGCGTAGATTCGTGCGCCCCGGTCTTTGGCTCTCTCCATTTCCTCCAGCACCAGAATGGCCGCTCCTTCGCCCATGACAAAACCGTCTCGGTCGCGGTCAAAGGGCCGGCTCGCCCGCTCAGGTTCGTCATTCCTTTCCGACAAGGCCCGCATGGCGGCAAAGGCGGCTATTCCTACGGGCGACACCGAGGCTTCGCTGCCCCCGGCCAGCATGACGTCGGCCGCGCCGCGCTTGACTATCTCGAACGCGTCGCCGATGGCGTTGTTGCCGGCGGCGCATGCCGTGCATACGGTGCTTACCGGTCCCTTGACGCCCAGCTCGATGGATACTTGCGCGGAGGCCATATTTGCGATCTCCATGGGGATGAACAGGGGGCTAACCCGGTCCGGCCCCTTTCTGATCAGGTTTCCGGTCTCCTTCTCAAAGGTTTTTACCCCGCCTATGCCGCTGGCTACCATGGCGCCGATTTTTTCAGCGTCCCCGGCGACATCCAGGGAGGCGTCCTCCACGGCCATCCTGGCCGCGGCCACCGAGTACTGCGCGAACCGGTCCATGCGGCGAGCCTTCTTTTTTTCCATCCATTCCGCAGGATCGAAATCCTTGACTTCCGCGGCGATGCGCACGCGGAATTCGGACGCGTCAAACTGGGTGATGGGACCAGCGCCAGACCTGCCCGACACCAGCGCATCCCAAAAGGTTTCCAGACCGATGCCCAGCGGCGAAATCACGCCAATTCCTGTTATGGCCACGCGGCGGCCGCTCATTTTTTATCTCTCTCCATGAAGAACCAGTCTGCAAATCTGCAATGTTTTCATATACCCAGTCCTCCATCTACCGGAATCACTGCTCCAGTGATATAGGAAGCCGCAGGTGAAGCCAGAAAAGCTATGACGCCGGCCACCTCCTCCGGCGTAGCCAGCCGGCCCAGAGGCGTATTTTTCAGGATGGACTCCTGTTGCGCTTCCGATAGAGCCGCGGTCATTTCGGTGGCCACGTAGCCCGGGGCCACCGCGTTTACCCTGACGCCGCGCGGCCCCAATTCACGCGCCAGTGATTTGGTGAGGCCGATGATGCCGGCCTTGGCGGCGGCATAATTTGCCTGGCCGGGATTGCCGCGCCTGCCGACGACGCTGGCCATGTTGATGATGACGCCGCCCCGGGCTTTCATCATGCCCCGGGCGACCGCCTTGCAGCAGAGAAATGATCCGCGAAGGTGGGTGGCGATAACAGCGTCAAAGTCGGCTTCGCTCATACGCATCACCAGACCGTCGCGGGTGATGCCGGCGTTGTTTACCAGTATGGAAATCCCTCCCAGCTCATTTTCCACATGCTCGATCATGGCCTTCACCTGGCCGGCATCGGATATGTCAGCTTCGTAGGCCGTGGCCTTGACCCCCTCTTCGCCCAGGCCGGCCGCCAGCTTTTGGGCGCCTGTCATGTTCCCTAGATCGTTTATGGCCACGGCGGCCCCGGCCGCCGCCAGCGCCTCGATCGTGGCGCGGCCTATGCCTCTTGCCGAGCCGGTGACCAGGGCCACCTGGCCCTCGAGCGTGCTGCGAGTTTCGTCACCAGTGTTCAATTCCCGTCCTTTGATAGATTAATCTGGCAGTAAACAGGAGTCTCTATACCGTGGCCATCGCCTTCTTGAGGCTGGCCTCATCCGAGACGTTTACCGCGGCAACATCCGGGCTGATTCTCTTTATCAGCCCGCAAAGCACCTTGCCGCTGCCTGCCTCGATAAAGCGGTCGACTCCATCGGCGACCAGCTTCTCCACCGCCTGGCGCCAGCGCACGGGAGCCACGATCTGTCGGGTGAGCAGGCCTGCCAGGGCGGCGGCGCCCTCGTAGCCGCAGCTTATCGATGAAAGAAACGGCGGCGCCGGTTCGGCAAACCGGGTTTCCTTTAGCAGCTCCTCCATTTCTTCAGAGGCGGCCTGCATGAGCGGGCTGTGAAACGAGCCGCCAACCGCCAGTCTCACCGTTTTTCGGGCCCCCGCATCCTCCGCAGCCTGCATGGCAGCCTGCACCGCTTCGGCCTCGCCGCTGACCACCAGCTGGCCCGGGGAGTTGTAATTGACCGGCCAGACTCTCCCCGTCCGCGAACAAATCTCCTCTACCTGCCTGTCCTCGAGGCCCAGGATGGCCGCCATCGAGCCGGGGCGCTCCGCGGCCGTCCTTCCCATGATCTCTCCCCGCCGCCGCACAAGTTTCAGTCCTTCTTCGAACCCGACCGCGCCCGCAGCAGCCAGGGCGCTGTACTCTCCGAGGCTGTGGCCGGAAACAACATCAGCCCGGATGCCCTTTTCCCTGAGCACCGCCATGGCAGCCAGGCTGTTGACATAAAGCGCCGGCTGGGCGTTTTCCGTCAGGTTCAATTTCTCGGCGGGGCCCGAAAAACTGAGGTCGCTTATATTCCAGCCCAGCGACCGGTCAGCGCGCTGATAAACCTCCGCAGCAGACTCATACTTTAAGGCCATTTCCACCCCCATGCCAACCGCCTGGGAGCCCTGGCCGGGAAATACCAACGCCAGCTTGCCCATGACTCTACGCGCTCACCGCCGGCCTGCCGCCCTGCGCGCCCGTATCGTTGTCTGGTTCAAAGATTCCCGCCATAGGCCCTTTATCTCCTGAGCACCAGCCTGGCCGGCAGCTCCCCGGCCACCTGCTCCGCCTCAGCGATGATCCCGGCTATAATCTCCGCCGCCGGCTGCACGTTCTCCACCAGGGCCACGCACTGGCCTGCCATCATGGAACCGTCCCTGACGTTGCCTTCGCGCATGGCCTCGCGCAGCTTGCCCAGCCCCAGGTTCTCCACTTCCATGGCGGTGCACTCGCTCGCTATGAATTTCTTTTCCCACTCGTCGTAGAGCTTGGCGAGCTTGTTTTTTAAGGAGCGGACGGGGTAGCCGATGGAGCGCGCGGTCACAACCGTGGCCCGGTCTCCGGATTTAACAAACTTCTCCTTGACAGCTTCGTGCACGGTGCATTCGGTTGCGCAGACGAAGCGGGTGCCCATCTGGACGCCTTCCGCACCCAGAACGAACGCGGCCACCAGGCTGGCGCCGTCCACGATCCCGCCGGCCGCCACCACCGGCACCTCCACCGCTCTGGCCACCAGCGGTGTCAGAACCATGGTGGTAGTCTCTCCTATGTGCCCCCCTGCTTCCGCGCCCTCTGCGACAATGGCGTCGGCGCCCTGCTGCTGGCAGCGCCGGGCCATGGATACGGCCGCCACGACGGGCACGACCTTGATGCCGGCCTCCTTTAGCACCGGTATTACCGACGTACTCTGAATGGCGCCCAGTGAGACCACTGGCGGCCGTTCCCGCACAACCACCTCCAGCTGTTCGTCAAGATTGGGGGTGATCATTATCAGGTTGACGCCATATGGCCTGTCGGTAAGCGTGCGGGCCTTGCCAATCTCCTCACGCAGCACGTCGGCCGGCATGGCTCCGGCGCCGATGATTCCCAGGCCGCCTCCGTTTGAGACGGCTGCCGCCAGGGAAGCATCGCTTACCCAGGTCATGCCGCCCTGGATGATGGGATGGTCTATATCGAGCAGCTCGCAGATGCGGTTAGGCATCGCATCCTCCAGTTCTCGTTCCACTTGTCAGGTTGAAGACCTGCGTGGCGAAGAGCCTGACGTTCGAGATCTTCGGCATATTAAAGTCGTGTCGCGCTTGCATTGCTTAAGCCGGAGTGCCGGATGATGCCTCAGGTAGCCCTTTTCAGTTCGTCAAACCGAGCCAGGCATGACCCCCAGGACAGTCCCGCTCCGAATCCCACCATGAGGGCCAGGCTGCCGCCTCCCAGGCGGCCCGCGGCCGCTGCCTCGTCCAGGCAAAGCGGAATCGAGGCGCAGGAAGTATTGCCATACCGCTCAAGGTTGGAAAAGACCCGCTCCGGGGGAATGCCCAGCTTCCTCGCCGCGGTATCAATGATGCGTATATTCGCCTGATGGGGCACGAAGAGGTCGACGTCCTCCACCCGCAGCCCGTGTTCGGCCAGCACCTTTCTCGCGGAGGATACTATGATCCTGGTGGCAAATTTGAAAACCTCACGTCCGTTCATTTTCAGAAAATGCAGGCGATTCTCAATCGTTTCCCGGCTCGCCGGCAGGCGGGACCCTCCCGCCGGCAAATCAAGCAGATCCGCCCCCTCGGGATCATTTCCCAGGTCGAAGCCTATTATGCCCTCTCCTTCCCCGGAGGCCGGCTCCAGCAGCACCGCCCCGGCGCCATCCCCAAAAAGGACCGCCGTGGAGCGGTCCGCCCAGTCTATCATCTTGGACACCGCCTCCGCACCCACTACCAGCACTCTCTCTGCCTGTCCTGAAGCAATAAATGAGCTTCCGGCCGCCAGGGCGTAAATGAATCCGGTGCAAGCGGCGGAGAGGTCAAAGGCCGGTGTCCCGTTGGCCCCTATCGCGCCAGATATGAAAGAGGCGGTGGGCGGGAAAATCATGTCCGGTGAAAGGCTGGCGACGATGATCAGATCGATGTCGCCGGGACTGGCTTCCGCCGCCGCCAAGGCCCGCCGCGCTGCAATCGCGCCCATATCGGACGCCGCCTGTCCGTTCTCCGCGATGTGGCGCTCGCGGATGCCGCTGCGGGAGGATATCCACTCGTCAGAAGTGTCGAGGCTGAGCGACAGCTCATCATTGGTCATGACCCGTTCCGGCACGTATGTGCCGACGGCTGAGATTTTCACAGGGGGGAATATCAAGGGCTTCGAAAGAAAGACGCCGCGGCCGGACAGGTGATGGAAACCGCGCCGGTCATTCTTCCCTTTCTGCGATGGCGAAGGTGAGCTCCGCCCGGCAGGCAAGCTCCGCATCCACGTGTGCCTCGGCCTGCGCCTTGCCGACCGGGCCCCGCATCCTGGTCATTTCCACGCTCAGCCTGAGAGTGTCTCCGGGAACCACCTGCCGCTTGAATCGCACCCCGTCGATGCCGGCAAAAAGCACCAGCTTGCCGCGGTTATCGGGCAGAGACAGGGCCGCCACGGCGCCGGCCTGCGCCAGGGCCTCGACTATCAGCACCCCCGGCATTATCGGCTGACCCGGGAAATGTCCCCGGAAGTGGGGCTCGTCCGCACGAACCTCCTTGACCGCCACGGCGCGGCGGCCCGGTTCCAGCTCGACGACCTCATCGAGGAAAAGAAAGGGGTCGCGGTGGGGGATTATCTCCTTTATCTGTTCACGGGTTAGTCTGGCCATGGAAATCTCACATCCGGAAACGGGCAGATTTACATATCGTCAGGGCCGCCTTGCCATTCGGCCATCAAAGATTATCACAAACAGGGTCCGGGTTTCTGCGGCGCGGCCGTAAAGTCCGGAAGGGAAATCCGATATTTTATGGCCTGCCGGGCGAAAGCTTCATGCAACCGCAGCAGGCGGGCCGGATTGCCGGGGTCCTAACTCGCCGAAACTCCCAAATGGTCATTAGCTGCCGGGTAAATATGGATCGATCACACTCGGGCCGGCCACCGCAACGGGGGGCGCAACCGGGTAGGGGGGGCTCACGCCCCCCCGTCCTCCCACACCACCGTGCGTACGGTTCCGTACACGGCGGTTCATGCCGTACTTTGAAGCCGCGGGTGTTGGTCTTGCAGTGACACGAGTCCTTTTGCATCAAAGCAGGTCGGGCCAGCATTTTGCCCGCGGCTTCCCAAAGATCCGGCCTCGCGACCGGCACCCTTGCCGTCCGGCTAACGGTTCCGGTCATCACGGCCCGTAAAGGACTTGCACCTCCTAGAGCAGCGCCATGCCTGGCGCACATCGAGTAGGGGGGTGCCTCGCGGCTACCCCCCTCTCACACCACCGGGCATACGT